>NZ_JAFAVV010000618.1 GCF_019242285.1 Bradyrhizobium sp. | reverse complement strand
TCAAACTCGATCTGCCGCCCCAACCGCCGCCGCGCATCACCTCCTCGCACAAGCCCGATCGTTCCCGAGCCCCAGCCCTGTAGTGGAGACTATCGATAGGCCGTCATTGATTTTGCTCAACTTTTTCTTCGAGTTGAGAAAGTTGGGCTAGAAGGCCGACATGGACCAAGCCTCGCTAACGCGGTAAACGGGTGATGTTCTGTTGGAGGGTAAACTGTGATGTTGAACAGACGAGATGCGTTGAAGATTTCCGCAGGAGCAGTTTTTGCACCAGCTCCTGTGCCGAGCCTCGCCGCAGCACAATCGGCCCACACAAAAATTGTGTTGTTGGGCACGGCCGGGGGCCCTCCTTTGCAGGTTGCCAGAGCTGCACCTTCAAATGCCATCATAGCCGGAGGCGCTCTTTATGTCGTTGATTGCGGCAACGGCGTTGCACGACAGATTGTGCAAGCTGGCCTTAAGCTCAACGCATTGAAGAGCATTTTCATTACGCATCATCATTCGGACCACAATTTAGACTACGGAAACCTGTTTTATTTTGCCTGGTATTTGAGCCTGCGGAAGCCAGTGGATTCTTATGGCCCGCCGCCATTGGCCGAAATGACAAAGAAGTTCTTTGAGCTAAATGCTTTCGACATCGACATTCGAATTCGCGATGAAGGCAAGCCCGATCCTAGGGCAATGCTTGTTCCGCATGAGATAAGATCGGCTGGAGTTGTGATGCAAGACGACAACGTGAAGGTCAGCTGTGTCTTGGCTGACCATCCACCGCTTCCGGTTGCGCTATCGTATCGCTTTGACACTGCAGATCGCTCCGTCGTTTTCTCTGGAGATACCCGAAAGATCGACGCTCTCATTGATCTTGCGAAAGGCGCGGACGTATTCGTGTGCGAGGCGCAATATCTTCCGGGAATGCGTCAGGTGCTCGATGGCGCCGTGAAAGTAGGCAGGTTCGATAGGGAGACTGCAGACAACCTTTTCAAAAGTATTTCAGGCAATGCACTTACGGTCGAACAAGCCGGCGAAGTGGCCCAAGCCGCAGGAGTCAAAACGCTGGTGCTCAGTCATTTCGTTCCAGGAAATGGCGCTGTTCCCGATCAGGTGTTTGTGGACGAAGCCCGCAAAGCTTTCTCCGGCGAAATCATAGCGGGCCGGGATTTACTCGAAATTTAGCCTCAACGTTTGACCGTCAATGTCCGGTTTGGGTCATTCACGACATAGTCGGCGGCTTCGTCATGTCCGCGTTTCGCCCATCGCGTCATTCCACCGCAATGCGAAATCCTGACGCGATCGGGGCATGGCGGACATCGACTGAGCCGCCGATGATGGGCCCGGGCATTGTCCAAAGGGCCGCGTCCTCAGGTGAACAATGCGCGAAAGGCGGGGCGAGGGGGCCGGCTCTCCGTCCATGACGTTCCTCGCATGCCCATCATGCGCAAACTGCCCGTCGTGCCGAATCCGACACAGTTCTGGCCTTCCGCCGCCCCGTCTTCTGCTTTTCAGAAAATGAATTGACGTCGATCCCGACTCGGTGCATTATGCGCATGTCCCGCCTCGATGAGAGGGGCGCATCGCGATCGTCACGACACGCGGGGTGGGATGCGATGGACGCGGGGCGTCGCCGGACGAGCGGCGCCATGCGGACGCCGAAAGCGTGTGGTCCCGATCTCCCGACGCTGAGATCAAGCCTCGTGGATGACGAGTCCGCGGGGCGAGGGTGGCAAGAGAGCCCGGTCGCCCAGGAGAGCACGCCATAAGGGTTAAAACCATCGCGCAGGGAATGCCGGTGATCTCGGCTGATCCTGTGGTTCCTGCCCCGTGCTTTTTGCTGCACGGGGGCCATGGGTGAGGCTGGTTCACCCGGCATTCCCTGCGCCCTCTTCGATTTCAGAGGGTGGATCGATGCACAGCCTGGGCATTCATGCCGCGGGAATGCGGACGTGCGTGCCGTCGTTGCGGGCGCTCGCCATGGCGATGCCGAAACGGTAGGGTGCACGGCTTGGAGCTCCATTCCCGGAAGGTTGCCATGCACTATCACAAGCTCGGCCGCAGCGGCCTGAAGGTCTCGCCGATCTGTCTGGGCACCATGATGTTCGGTGGCCCGACCGACGAGGCGACCTCGGCGCGGATCATCGCCAAGGCGCGCGAGGCCGGCATCAACTTCATCGACTCCGCCGATGCCTACAACGGCGGCGCCTCCGAGCAGGTGGTCGGACGCGCCATTTCCAACAGCCGGCACGACTGGATCCTCGCCACCAAGCTCGCCAACCCGATGGGCAAGGACCCGAACCGTGGTGGGCTGTCGCGGCGCTGGGTGCTGCAGGCGGCGCACGAGAGCCTGACGCGGCTCGGCACCGATTTCATCGACATCTACTATCTGCACAAGGAGGATCACGGGACGCCGCTGGAGGAGACCGTGCGGGCGCTGGCCGATCTGATCCGCGCCGGCAAGATCCGCTATTTCGGCGTCTCGAACTACCGCGCCTGGCGCGTCGCCGAGATCTGCAACATCTGCGACCGGCTCGGCATCGACCGCCCGGTGGCGAGCCAGCCCTATTACAATGCGATGAACCGGATGCCGGAGGTCGAGCACTTTCCAGCCTCCGGCCATTACGGCCTCGGCATCGTGGCCTACAGTCCCTTGGCGCGCGGCGTCCTGACCGGCAAATACGACGTCGACGCAGCGCCCGGCAAGGACACGCGCGCGGGCCGCAACGACAAGCGGATGATGCAGACGGAATGGCGGCCGGAATCGCTGAAGCTCGCGCAGGAGATCAAGGCTCACGCGGAAAGCAGGGGCTTCACCGCCGGCCAGTTCGCGGTGTCCTGGGTGCTGAACTCCTCTTTCGTCACCTCCGTGATCGCAGGCCCCCGCACCGAGGCGCAATGGGACGATTACGTCCGCGCGCTCGAATACAAATTCACCGCCGAGGACGAGGCCCTGATCGACCGCCTGGTCACCCCCGGCCATCCCTCGACGCCCGGCTTCAACGATCCCGCCTACCCGATCGAGGGACGCAAGGCGCGGACGGCAGGGTGAAGTCATGGGCACTTCGGCGCATGAGGACCGCTACGGCCTGTCGATATCGACCGACTCAGCCGAAGCCGCCTCTGCCTATCGCGACGGCGTCGACCTGATGCTGTCGGCCTGGACCGGCACGGCGGAAGCCTTCGAGCGCGCCATCGCGATCGATCCGGATTTCGCATTGGCGCGTATCGGCCGCGCCCGCGTGCATTCGTTCTACCAGGAGGGCGAGGCGGCGCGGAAACAAGCAGGGCTCGCGCGCGAGATGGTCGCGCGCCGCGGCACCGAGCGGGAGCGAAGCCACGTCGCGACGCTGGCGCTGGCGGCCGAGGGCCAGCTCGCCGCCGCGCTTTCATCTGCGCTGAAGCATCTTGAAAGCTGGCCGCGCGACGCGATCGTGTTCTCGCTGCCGCTCGGCGCGTTCGGGCTGTTCGCCTTCTCCGGCATGGCGGACCACGACCAGGCGCGGCAGCAACTGTGCGAGCGCCTTGCCGCGCACTATGGCGAGGACTGGTGGTTCCTTTCCAATTACGGCTGGGCGCTGACGGAGAACGGCGAGGTCGCGCGCGGCCGCGCCATCACCGAGCGTGCCTTCGAGGCGCGCCGCGCCAATGCCTATGCGGCGCATGCGCTGCTGCACGCGATGTTCGAGGACGGATCGATCGCCGATGCGGATGCGCTGGTCACGCAATGGATCGGCGGCTACGACCGCTCCGGCCTTCTCCACGGCCACATTCGGTGGCACCAGGCCCTCGGCGCGCTGGAGCGGGACGATCCGGCGAATGCGCTCGCCATCTACACGGATGTCCTGCGGCCGGCCGTCACGCAGGCGCCGCCGCTGAACGCGATGTCCGATTGCGCCTCGCTGCTGTGGCGGCTCCTGGCCTATGGTCATGCGGTGCCGAGAGAGCTCTGGGACGATGCCGAGGCGCATGCGCGGACGCATTTTCCGCGCACGAGCCTGCCCTTCGTCGAGCTGCACATGGCGCTGCTTGCCGCCGCGACCAACAACCAGGCCCTGTTGGCGGAGCGGCTCGGCGTCATCGAGCAGCGCCTGGCCGACGGCAAGCTCGCCGCCGGGCCGGTGGTGCCGGTGATCTACCGGGCGATGAATGCGTTTGCGAGTGGGGACCATGCGACCTGCGTCCGGCTGATGGAGCCGGTGCTCGCCGACGTCGTCCGCATCGGCGGCAGTCATGCGCAGCGCGAACTCGTCGAGGACACCTTCGTCGTCGCGCTG
>NZ_JAFAVV010000582.1 GCF_019242285.1 Bradyrhizobium sp. | reverse complement strand
TATTGTGACCGCCGAAGGCGAGGCTTGGTCGTACTGCCCGCGCAGCTTCCTGAAGCGCGGCCTCGAGACGCTCCGCGCGGAGGCGGGATTCGAGATCCTCTCGGCTTTTGAGCAGGAATTCGTCTACACGGGCGTTGGTGAATGGCCGGGCACCACCTATGGCTATGATGCCTTCCGCAATCAGGGGACGTTCGGCGAGATCTTCATCTCCGCGATCAGGCGGGCGGGCGCGACACCCGACTCCTTCCTCCCCGAATATGCGCCCCGCCAATATGAAGTGACGGTCGCCCCGCAGCTCGACCTGCGCGCCGCCGACGAGGCGGTGATCGTGCGCGAAATGGCCCGCGCCGTCGCCTTCCGCCTTGGGCATCGGGTAATCCTAAGCCCCATCGTCGAGCTCGGCGCGGTCGGCAACGGGACGCATATTCATTTCAGCCTGCGCGACCTTGCCGGGGAGGCCATCATGTATGATGCCTCCCGTCCTTATGGAATTTCGGAAAGGGCGGAGCCTTTCGTCGCCGGAATCGTCCAGCATATGCCAGCCCTCACCGCGCTCACCGCACCCTCGATCGTTTCCTATTTCCGGTTGCGCCCCAATCGCTGGGCGCCTGTCTGGGCCAATCTAGCGGAGCGAGACCGTGGGGCCGCGTTGCGGGTTTCCCCAATCTTTTGCATGGCCGCCGAGAATGCGGACCAACAGTTCAATCTCGAGTTCCGCGTCTGCGACGCGACCGCGAGCCCCTACATGGCGCTTGGAGCGCTGGTGCATGCCGGGCTCGACGGCATACGCAACGAGATGCGGCTTCAGACCCCGCCGGCAAAGAGCATCTGGGAGATGACGTCTGAGGAGCGGCACGCCGCCGGCATCACCGATCTCCCAGGATCGCTCGCCGAGGCCCTCGGCCGACTCGAGTCCGACGAGGCGCTGCATGCCTCTCTCGGCCCCGACCTGCTTAGCGCCTATTTGCGCCTACGGACATCGGAGATCAACGCGGTCAAGGGCGAAAGCGACGAGGCGATCTGCGCGCGCTACGCCGCCGCCTATTAGAGCCCGATCAGAAAAAGTGGAAACCGCTCTTCCGAAAAGATTATGCCTAATAGTTTAGAGCAGTGTAGCGGTTCGGCTTAAAGCCAACACGCGCGGAGGGGCTTGTGAGCAGGGATTTGGCCAAGGAACCGACGAGCCGCGACATTCCGATCGAGCTCGGGCATGCGGCCCTCCTCATGATTGACGTGCAGAATTACGGCGTCGATCCGAAGGGCGGCTCCTTCGCGAAGCTCGGCGAGCGGGACCTGGACGATGCAAACCGCTTCCTCCATCTCGTGCATGCCGCCATCTTGCCCAACCAGGCAAGGCTGCTGCGCGCCTGCCGGTCCGCAGGCATCGAAGTGATCTACACGGTGATCGAGAACCTGACGATTGACGGGCGCGACCGCGGTCTCGATTACAAGATCTCCGGCATCGACGTGCGAAAGGGCTCCTGGGATGCAAAAGTGCCCGCCATCGTTGCTCCCCTCCCGGACGAGATCGTGATACCCAAGACTTCGTCCTCGGTCTTCATCTCGACCAATATCGATTATCTGCTACGTAATCTTCGCATCCGTTCTCTCGTGATCGCGGGATTTCTCACGGACCAATGCGTCGATTCTGCGGTGCGCGACGCTTGCGATCTCGGCTATCTGGTGACGCTGATCACCGATGCATGCGCCACCCACACGCGCGAGCGTCATGAGGCATCGCTGCGCAATAATCGCGGCTATTGCCGGCAGATCACGACGGATGAGTTCGTCGCCGAGGTCGAGCACCTTCGCAAAACACAGTAGTCCCGCCCGGATAACTGGTTCCCCTTTGTCGGAAAAGGCCTAACCACAACTCTGTAACATTGTGGATAGATTTTTTCGACGGATAGACCATCCGCCGGGATCGATCCGTAGGCCTGGCGAGCGCGACGTGTGCTATCGTCGCGTGCGACGGCGGGCCGGACAGCCTCCGTCCAAGTTACCTTACCACCCAACAACCCTCGCGCCGGACGAAACTGCCTGCTCCTGGCGCGGGCGCTCACCATTCAAACGTGGTCATGCGACCCGCATCGACATGCGCTTGTTGGAATGACCAGATCGGGCGGGCTCCGGTTATGGCGACATCGGCATCATGTTGCTGTTGAGATTGGCGATGATCCAAACAGAACCGGTAATGACGAGAAAAACGATCAGCACGCCAAAGGCGAGGGCGAGAACATTATTCGTGCTGTCGGGCCCGCTGCCCAGATGCAGAAAGAAGACGAGGTGAACGCCGATCTGCGCGAAAGCCAGCACGATCAACCCAACCGGAATGCCCGGCGACCAGAGCCAATCGGTCTGGGAAACGACAAAAGAGGCGATCGTCGCCAGGATCGCAAGCCCCAATCCAACCGTGTACGACAGGTAGGTGGCCGTGGGCTCATGCTCTCCGACGCCCGGCGTCCGGTCGTCGAAGACGTGCTCGGGACCGTCCATTGCCGATAGCTCCAATCAGGTAGCCCAAAGATAAACCAACGTGAATACCCCGATCCAGACGATGTCCAGCGCGTGCCAGAACAGGCTCCAGCACAGCAGGCGTCGCAGCACGGCAGCTTGCAGACCCTTGGCGATCACCTGAGCAACCAGGTAGACGAGTGCGATCAAGCCGCTCGCGACATGGATGCCATGAGTGCCGACCAAAGTGAAAAAGGCGGACAGATAGCCGCTGCGCGAAGGCCCGGCGCCCTTCTCCACCATGCCGGCAAATTCCGTGACTTCAATGAACAGAAAGGCCGCGCCGAGCGCGAAGGTGCAAGCCGCGAAGATCAGGAAGCGCGCCGGGTCCCTTCGCTCCGCGGATAATGCTCCGAGCCCACATGTATAGCTCGAGAGCAACAAACACATCGTCTCGATGAAAGCGCTGCGGATGTTGAACAGCTCGGCTCCAGTTGGTCCCCCCGCGGTATTCCCCAACATGACCGCGTAGGCGGCGAAAAGGGCCGAGAACATGACCATGTCGCTGAGGATGAAGATCCAGAATCCGTAAGCGACCACGATGCGTTTCGGGGCCGGGCCGCCCCCGCCACGTCCTCGCGCGCGCTCGCTTGAAACCTCGTTTGGAGCTCTGTCGATTTCGGCAAGCGTCATGCGGGCTGCCTCACCTCACCGGACCCGTTCCATTCGCGCAAGCTCGGCGGCTGAGATTTCGTGCTCACGCTCAATGCTCCAGCCAGCTATCAAGACCACGGTCGCGGCGGCGGCAAAGCCGAGGATGGCCAACCACCAGATCTGCCAGATCAGCGAAAACCCCATGACCACCGCAAAAAAAGCGGTGACGAATCCGGCCGGGCTGTTGCGCGGCATTTCGATCGCTTCATAGGCCGGCGCCGCCGGAGGCCGGCCCGCGAGCTTCAAGTGCCAAAACGCATCGATGCTATCGACCCTCGGCAGCACCGCGAAATTGTAGTCGGGAGGTGGTGAAGAGGTGGACCACTCGAGCGTTCGACCGTTCCATGGGTCGCCGGTCAAGTCACGGCGCTGCTCGCGCGTGCGTATGCTGACGTAGAGCTGCGCGATCTGGCAAAGGATTGCGCACAATATGACGATGGCCCCGGCCTCCGCGACGAGCAGTAAAGGTTGCCAACTTGGGTCGGGAATATGCTCCAGGCGCCGGGTCATGCCCATCAGCCCCAGCGCATAAAGCGGCATGAAGGCGAGATAAAAGCCGATGAGCCAGCACCAGAAGCTGGCCCGACCCAGCCGTTCGTCGAGGGTGAACCCAAAGGCTTTGGGAAACCAATAGTTGATACCCGCCAGCACCCCGAACAGAACGCCACCGATGATGACATTGTGAAAATGCGCAACCAGGAAAGTACTGTTGTGAAGCACGAAGTCGACTGGCGGCACCGCCAGCAACACGCCGGTCAGGCCGCCTATTGCGAACGTGACGATGAAGCCGACTGCAAACAGCATCGGCGTCTTGAACACAATCCGGCCGCGGAACATCGTGAACAGCCAGTTGAAGACTTTGACGCCCGTCGGCACTGCAATGACCGATGACATGATCCCAAAAAACGCGTTGACGTCGGCGCCCGCGCCCATGGTGAAAAAGTGATGCAGCCACACCATGAATGAGAGGATACAAATCCCGAGCGTTGCCCAAACCATCGAGCGGTAGCTGAACAATGCCTTGCCGGAAAAGGTCGCGACCACTTCGGAATAGATGCCGAAGGCAGGCAGAATCAGAATGTAGACTTCGGGGTGACCCCAGGCCCAGAACAGATTGACGTACATCATCTGGTTGCCGCCGGCATCATTGGTAAAAAAATGCATGCCGAGGTGTCGGTCGAGCAGCAGCATTATGAAGGTGGCGGTCAGGATCGGAAAAGCGGCAACGATCAACAGACTTGAGGCCAGCGCGGTCCAGCAAAACACCGGCATGCGGAAATAGGTCATGCCGGGAGCGCGTAACTTGAGGATCGTCGTCACAAAATTGATGCCGGTGAGCAAGCTGCCGACACCCGAAATCTGCAACGACCAAAGGTAGTAGTCGACCCCGACATCGGGTGAAAAGGCGAGCTCGGATAGCGGCGGGTAGGCCATCCAGCCGGTGCGCGCGAAATTGCCGATCACAAGCGAGGCATTGATCAACAGGGCGCCCGTTGCCGTGAGCCACAGACTGATCGAGTTGAGCACCGGAAAGGCAACGTCGCGCACGCCGAGCTGCAACGGCACGGCAAAGTTCATCAAACCGATCACGAGCGGCATCGCGACGAAAAAGATCATGATCGTGCCGTGCGCCGAGAAGACCTGATCGTAGTGCTCCGGAGGCAAGTATCCTTGCGCCGTGCCGACCGCGATCGCCTGCTGCGTGCGCATCATGATCGCATCCGAAAAGCCGCGCAGCAGCATGACCAGCCCAAGCACTATGTACATGATTCCAATGCGCTTATGGTCGACGCTGGTCAGCCACTCGCGCCACAGATATGGCCACCACCCCTTTACAGTTATCGTTATGAGGACGGCCAGAACGAATAGGCCGACTGCCGCTCCGCTGATGATCGGGAGCGGCTCGTTGATCGGGATTGCCGCCCAGGTCAGCCTGCCCAGCATTTCAACCTCCCGCCCGATGCACCGGCGGATGCCATCGCGCACCGATGTCCGCCTTCGCGGGACCCGCGATCGTCTGCTCGAGAATGCGGTCGAAGAGCTTCGGTGAAACCGAGCGATAGGTTGTAGGTGGCACGGCTTTGCTCGGCTTTGACAGCTGGTCATAGCCGGCATCGTCAAGGGCAGATCCGGCGCCGCGCACCTGCTCGGGCCAGGCCGTGAACTCGTCGGCCGGCACCGACCTGACGACGAACCGCATCTCGGAAAAGCCGTCGCCGCTGAAGTTCGCGGACAGCCCGGGAAATTCGCCCGGCCTGTCCGCGAGAAGGCTCAAATGCGTGGTCATGCCGCCCATGGCGTAGATCTGGCTGCCCAGCTGCGGCACGAAAAACGAATTCATCACCGTTGCCGAGGTGACTCGAAATTCAACAGGCGTTCCGGCCGGGATGACCAGCTGATTGACGGCGGCGACACCTCGATCGGGATAAATGAAAAGCCATTTCCAATCGAGCGCCACAACGTCGACGCGCAGGGGGTCGGATTTTCCAGGGATCGCTGCTCGCGGATCGAGCCGGTGCGAACCGATCCAAATGACCCCGCCCAGCAAGATCACGGTCAGCGCCGGGATGGACCAGACAACGAATTCGACACGCTCTTCATAGGATTCGACCAGGCTGCGGGCGGCGTGGGCGTTGGAGGACCGATACCACCAAGCGAACACCAGAGTAGCCATGATAACGGGTATCACGACAACGAGCATGATCGCCGTCGAATTGATCAGCAGGAGTCGCTCCGCCGAGGCGACCGGCCCTTGCGGATCCAATACACCAGCAGGCTTGCAAGAAGCGAGAAGGGTGGTGCCGGCGGCTGCGCGGAGCACGCGTGAACGTCGCAGGCCGCACAGCAAGCCTGTTCTCTTCATCGAACGCCTCCCCAGTCGTTTGTCCAAAACCGCGGGCGAACCCGGCGATCTCTTACAGCTGGTTCCTTTCGACGCCAGAGATCGGGCTTCAACAGATCAATGATCTTAGTGTCCCCAGGCTATGCAACTGATGCCGCGAGGGATGCTCTCTTCGAGGAGATCACCATGTGCTGACCCCTGCGATCGCAATGCTCGCGCCCGTGTGAGCCGGGTATCTATGTTCCGGGATTCGAATGCTCGTGCGCCTGCCGTTCTCAACGATAAGCCTTCACCACCTCATCGCCAAGCAGCATCTTGATTCGGTGGCATTCCGACGGGCGAATGGGCAGGTTCCGATGGTGACAAAACGTTCCGTACACAAGGGTGACACCTTTCGCCAGGCAGGCTGGCGGGAGCGCTCGCATGCCCTGGAAGGAGTGTTCGGTTTTGGAAGAACATCGTTCGGCGTGTTGACGGCGAAGCGATGAGCCATCTCAGCGGGGACTCCGGCACCATTCGGCCCGAGGTTGTCACCCATGTCTTAGGAACGAATTGTCACCTCTGTGTCCGGTCCGGACAACGGAATGGCTGGCTGGGGCGCTAGGATTCGAACCTAGGAATGGCGGTACCAAAAACCGCTGCCTTACCACTTGGCGACGCCCCAATGGCCGGCGGAAGTCTCTAGCTGCCACCTCCCGACTTGGCAATGTGAATCGAGAACGACAAACGCCTGGCGAACCGCAACAGCCTCTTGCGGGAGGCTCGCGTCCTTCGGCCGGCTTGCCGCCTCTCCTGCTTTGCGGCAAGGACCTGACGCATGGCCACCGCGATCGTCATCACGCTTACCGCCGCGGCGGCATGTTCCGCGGGTCTCGTCGTTGCGATGATGCCGCTTCTGCGTCGCTATGCCTTGGCGCGACCGAATGCGCGCTCGAGCCACGCGGAGCCAACGCCTCAGGGCGCCGGCGTCGCGGTGGTGCTCGCCACACTGCTGGCGACCGGGATAGGCCTCGTCGTTGCCATGCCGGAAGGGGCGGCGGTGCGCGAGGCCACGCTCGTGCTCGCCGCCTCGCTCCTTGTTGCCGCGACGGGCGCCATCGATGATCTGAGGCCACTCGGGCCGCTCGCCAAGCTCGTGCCGCAGATTGTTGCGGTCTGCCTGGTCGTTTTGCTTGCCGCACCGGCCGAGGCGCGGCTTTTCCCGGCGCTGCCGTTTGCGATCGAGCGTGCTCTGGTGATCCTGGCCGGCGTCTGGTTCGTCAACCTCGTGAACTTCATGGATGGCATCGATTGGATCACGGTTGCTGGCTGCGGCGTGCCGCTCGCCGCCTTGGCAGCGCTGGGCGGCGTGGCGACGTCGCAAACAATGGCGGCGCCCCTGCTGGCGGCCGCGCTCTGCGGCGCGCTCATCGGTTTCGCACCCTTCAACAAACCGGTGGCGCGCGTCTTCCTCGGCGATGTCGGCAGCCTACCGATCGGCCTGATCCTGGGTTATGGACTTTATCGCCTGGCGCTCGCCGGCCATCTCGCCGCTGCCTTGATCTTGCCGCTCTATTATTTGTGGGATTCTGGCGCGACGCTGCTGCGGCGGCTGTCGCGCCGCGAAGCCTTTTGGGAAGCTCATCGTAGCCATGTCTACCAACGGGCGACGGATGCGGGATGGAGCGTCGCCGCGGTGGTGGGGCACATTTTTGTCCTTGAACTCGTTCTCGATGGGCTGGCATTGATCTGCATCTGGCAAGATTCGATACCGGTCTCGGGCGTGACGCTGGTCCTTGCCACCGTACTCGTCGCGGCGATCTCGGCGAGGCTCACGGCAGGTCCTTCAGATCCGCGCGAGACCTTCACTTGAAGCGCGTACTCGTGACCGGAGCGTCCGGCTTCATCGGGCGGGCGCTCGTCGCCTATCTCGCCGAACGCGGCTACCGTGTGCGAGCCGCGAGCCGCCGGCCTTTCCCGTCGGGAAAGGCCATCGACGCGGTCACGTCGCCCGACCTTACCGCTACCGCGGATTGGCCCCCTCTTCTCGACGGCATGGACGTCATCGTCCACGCAGCGGCGATTGCGCACACACGAGATGGGAATGAAGCTGCGCTTGCGCTCGTCAATCACCGTGCCGTCGCCGCACTCGC
>NZ_JAFAVV010000555.1 GCF_019242285.1 Bradyrhizobium sp. | reverse complement strand
AGCCCCGCGCATGAACTGGTTGCGGATCCAGCCGGGATCGCGCACGGTCTGGCTCACGCCGGGCGCGCCGTCGATGCGCAGCGCGATCAGCGCAGGCGCTTCGCTGCGCAGCGCCTTCTCGGCGAGCCTGTCAAAGTCCTCCGCGGTCTCACGGATACCAACATCGTCCTGGTCTGATGCGCGATGGGGCTGCGGCATTGACAGAGCATATTATCTGACTAAAGTCAGATAATATGCTGACCCCGGTCTCCCGCGTCCGCCGCTTCAACCGCGCCGTCACCTCGGAGGTCGGCGCGCTCGACAGCTCGTTTCTCGGACGCGGGCGACCGCTGGGCGCGGCGCGGGTGCTCAACGCGATCGGCCAGGGGCGGGGCGATGTCGCGGAGCTGCGCGACTATCTCGGCCTCGATTCCGGCCTCATGAGCCGGCTGCTGCGCAGCCTGGAGGACGAGGACCTGGTTGCGACCACGCCGCACCCGGACGATGCGCGGCGGCGCATCGCGAAGCTCACCAGGGCCGGGCGGCGCGAGTGCGAGGCCTATGAGGCCATCTCCAATTCACAGGCCGAGGCGCTGCTGGTCCGCCACAGCAGGCCCGAGGTGCTGCTGGCCGCCATGGACCTGATCGCGGCCGCGTTCGGGCGGAGCCGGATCAGGATCGAGCAGGTGAATCCGAGCGGAGAGGAGGCACGCTATTGCCTCGGCGAATATTATGGCGAGCTCTCGCGCCGCTTCAAAGGCGGTTTCGAGGTGTCGCTGTCGCGCGATCCCGACGCCGCCGACATGATGCCGCCGCGCGGCGCGTTCTTCGTTGCGATGTCGGACGGCCTGCCCCTCGGCTGCATCGGACTCAAGGGAAGCGAGAGCGGGTTCGCGGAGATCAAGCGATTATGGGTCGCGCCTTCGGCGCGCGGGCTGGGCCTCGGCCGCCGCCTGCTTGAGGCAGCCGAAGCAGCCGCGCGAAACCTGTCGGTCAGCATCCTTCGCCTCGACACCAACAGCGCCCTGCCGGAGGCCAGCCGGCTCTATCGCGGCACCGGCTGGACCGAGATCGACCGCTTCAACGACGATCCCTATCCGGACCTGTTCTTCGAGAAATGCCTTTAGCCGGACTTCCGCAGGGGTGGACTGAGCTTCGCCAGCGCCCGAAGAGCGAAGGCGAAGCGTGCCCACCATTTCACGACAGGGTGGGTTACGCGGCGCCTTGCTCTTCGGGCGAACGCGCCGCTAATCCACCCTACACCTACCTATTGCGAGCGGTCCGAGGTCCAGCCCTTGTACTCGGCGACGTTGTCCCGGGTGACGAGCTTGGAGGGCAGCAGCTCGGTGGTCGAGGCGGGCTTCTGGCCGTTGAGCAGGCCGACGCCGAGCTGCACGGCGCGGCGCGCCATGAAGAACGGGTCCTGCGAGGCGGAGGCCTGGATCTGCGGCGATGCCGGGTCCTTCAGCGCGGTCTCGATGTCGGGCGCGCCGTCGACCGCGGTGATGATGATGCCGCTGCGCTGCTGCTGCCGCGCGGCGAGATCGGTGCCGATCGCCTGCGGATCGTTGATGGCGAAGATGGCGTCGATCTTCGGGAAACGGGTGAGATAGCCCTGCGCCACGGTCAGGCCGCCCTCGCGCGAACCCTTGCCGTCCTGGTCGCTGGAGAGCACCTTGAGGTCGGGATGTTTGCCGAACACGTTCTTGCAGCCGGTGACGCGGTCGATCACCGCGGAGACCTGCGGCCCGTTCTCGATGATCACGTCGCCCTTGCCGCCGAGCTTGTGGACGATGTACTGGCAGGAAATCTCGCCGGCCTGGACGTTGTTGGTGGTGACGATGGCATCGGCGCCCTCGGCCGCGGTGTCCACCGCGACCACGATGATGCCGGCGGCCTGCGCCTTCTTGATCGCCGGCCCGATCGCCTTGGGGTCACCCGGGTTCAACAGGATCAGGTCGACGCCGGCGGCGATGAAGTTGTCGATCTGGGTGACCTGCTTGCCGAGATCATATTCGAAGCCGACGGTGGTGATCTTCACATTGGCATTGGTCTTCTTGGCCTCGAACTCGGCGCCCTTCGACAGCGCGACGAAGAACGGGTTGCCCATCGAGCCCAGCGAAACGCCGATCGATTTCAGCTCCTTGGCCGCGGACGGCGCGGTGCTCAGGGCGAGCGCCATCACGGCGCCGGCAAACGAGATCGTCTTCAACATGGGCTTCCTCCCTGGTCCGTTGTGGTTTCCCCCGGCACGGCGGACCAGCAGCCGCAGGGGACGCCATTGAGGCGGTATTGAATCTCGCGCGATGTCGTCTTTCAAGTGCGGGCAGAGCCTTGCAGTCGATAGCGGTCGAGCGCCACGGCGCCGATGATCACGAGCCCCTTGATCACATATTGCCAGATATCGGACACGCCGACGAGGATGAGGCCGTTCGACAGCACGGCGATGATCAGCGCGCCGACCAGCGTTCCCCAGACCGAGCCGATGCCGCCGACGAAGGAAGTGCCGCCCAGGATCACCGCGGTGATGGCATCGAGCTCGTAGGACTGGCCGAGCTGCAATCCGTTGGCGGCATAGAGCCGCGCGGCCTGCATCGCGCCGCCGAGGCCGGCCAGGAGTCCCGATACGCCATAGACGAAGATCAGCACGGCCCAGACCTTGATGCCCGCGAGCCGCGCCGCGCTCTCGTTGCCGCCGACCGCATAGATGTGGACGCCGAGCACGGTCCGCCGCAGCACCAGCCATGAGATCAGGATGACCAGCAGTGCGATCACCGACAGCCAGGGAATCGAGACCACACCGGGAATGAGCGTCAGCGACGCATTGCCGATGAAGGCAAAGGGAATGGAAGGATTGAACACGGTGGTATCGGCGCCGAGCAGGCGGGCGAGGCCGCGCACCGCGGTCAGCGAACCGAGCGTGACGATGAAGGGCGGCAGCCGCAGCAGCGCGATCAGGGCGCCGTTGATGACGCCGAAGCCGAGGCCGGTCAGGACGGCGGCCGGCAGCCACAGCCATCCGAATTCGGGGAGCTTCGAGAGCGTCAGCCCGGCCATCGCGGAGGCGGCGAGGATCGAGCCGACCGAAAGGTCGATGCCGCCGGTGAGGATGACGAAAGTCATGCCGGCTGCGAGCACGGTGTTGACGGCGGCCTGTTGCAGCACGATGCCGAGATTCTGGCCGGTGAAGAAGCGGCCGTCGGAGAGGAAATGGAAGCCGATGC
>NZ_JAFAVV010000481.1 GCF_019242285.1 Bradyrhizobium sp. | reverse complement strand
GGCGAGGACATTGGGACCCATGATGGCTTCTTCAGGCATAGCCATTGGCGGTGACGATTCGGGCCATCCACCACGACGCGACGGGTTCCATCATCACTACTTCGGCATTGGAACCGGGTGGAACCGAAAAGTTCCACGAAGTGCCTGCAATTCAACATTAATTTGCAGCAACGCCGGCGCCGTTTCCGCCCTAGTGTGGCGGTCGAGTTACAGCAATTCGCGCGGACATCGTTAAGAGGAACGCATGGCCTGGGGGCCACGTAGCTAACTCGAAATGGAATCGCGAATGAAAAAAACGTTGTTGCTTGTTACTGCAAGCTTCGTCGCGCTCGGCGCGGCGGCGCCGGCAGTTGCGGCCGACCTCGCGGCGAGACCCTACACCAAGGCTCCGCCAATGATCGCGGCCGCCTACGACTGGAGTGGGTTCTACATCGGCATCAACGGCGGCGGTGGTTCCAGCCACAATTGCTGGACCTTCGCTGGCGCGTCCGAAGGCTGCCACGATGCGACCGGCGGCACCGTCGGTGGTCAGGTCGGCTATCGCTGGCAGACCGGGCCGTGGGTGTTCGGTCTCGAAGCGCAGGGCAACTGGGCGGATTTCACCGGCGACAACATCTCGACCCTGTTCGTCGGCGATCGCAACCGCACCAGGATCGATGCCTTCGGTCTGTTCACCGGCCAGGTCGGTTATGCCTGGAACAACGTGCTGCTCTACGTGAAGGGCGGTGCGGCGGTGACCGACAGCAAGTACGACATCTTCGCCGTTCCCGGTGGCGGACTGCTCGCCTCTGCCGGCAACGACACCCGCTGGGGCGGCACGGTCGGCGTCGGCCTCGAGTACGGCTTCGCGCCGAACTGGTCGGTCGGTCTCGAATACGATCACCTGTTCATGCAAGACAGGACTGTGAACTTCGTTGCGCCGGCCGGCTTGCCTGCGGGCTCCGACACCATCCGTCAGGACGTCGACCTCTTCACCGCGCGCGTGAACTTCAAGTTCGGCGGCCCGGTGATTGCCAAGTATTGATCGGGCGCGGGTCTCGCGTTCTGAGGCGGATCGAGAAGGACCCCGGCTTTGGCCGGGGTTTTTTTGTGGCGGCCCCGCGCGAGATATGTGGCCGGCGACACCGATGTTGCGACGATCGCGCATGCTTCCGCAAGTTGCCGGATGAACCTCCGTACTATTGCGCAGCGCTTGCCGTCATCGGCCGCATCGCCTTCACGCCATGGAAAGCCTGAGATCAATCGCCCGGCCTTTCCGGTAGTTCCACGGGTTGTTGAAAGCGCGTGCGCAAATTCTATTGCGTTGATCGTCGTCCGAGAGTTAGCGGGGATCCGATGAAAGCGATCATTGCCGCTGCCGTTTGCCTGATCACGCTGTATATGGTCGATCAGGAATGCACCGCCGGCCAGTATACCGATTCGGTGAAGATGATGGTTGGCCAGATCAGCCATTCGATCGGCATCTGACGCCGCAGGCACGGCGAATTCCAAACGAATCGCCGTCGCGGATACGGCATCGGTAGGATTTTCCGGGGTTCGGACCACGGGGCCCTTGCGATTTGCCGTTCGGTCGCGTCTTATTTGCGTCGGATTGCACCCGCATTGGCTTTTCCGATGATCCGATCCGCATCACTGCTCATTCTCGCGCTGACACTCGGCGGCTGCTGCATGTCGGGCAATTGCTACGCGCCCATGGCGGCATCGAACCCGGGGCCGATGGTAGCCGCCACGCCGGCGGCACGGCCAGCGTCGATCGCCGGCGGCGCCGATCTCCCCTCGGCCAATCCGGATGGGCTTGTGACGACGTCCGCATATGACGACCAGGAAGAATATCTGCCGCCGTCGGGGAAGAAAGCGGCCGGATCGAAAAAGAACGGCACGAGCCGTTCGTACGGAGATGCCACCCCCCGCTCGCGCGGCGAGCAGGCCTACGAGGAGCAGTTGGCCGCGGACCGCGCCGATGACGAGCGGCTGAAGCGCAAATTGATGATCTGCCAGAACTGCCAGTCCAAGGGCAACGCGGACAATTAGACGCGTTGCGCGTCGGCGTAGTTGTCGGATGGGCAAAGACGCGATCGCGTCCGCCGTAGCTCGCAGAGCGAAGGCGGAAGCGTCGTGCGCACCTCTCTCGACAGCATCGCTTGCAGTGGTGGGCACGCTTCCAACTTCGTGTGTCGAATTTCGGTGCAAGCGGCCGCTTGGCCCACCCCACCGATCTGCGCCACCGAGACGCCGGGCGAACGCCGCGCTTCGTGTCCAGATTCAACATGTCAAACAGCGCGGCACACTGTCGTCGCCCGGCTTGCGCGCCCGCCGAAGCCTCGGCGTAGGCGGACCGGGCGACCCAGCATTCCAGAGAGATCAGCCTGAATCGAGACGCCTCTGGGATGATGGAGGCTCCGCTTTCGCGGGGCATGACAGCGGAGGATGTGCGACAGCGCAGGGCATACGCCCGCGTTCTCGCGACGGGATTCGTCCGAGTCCTGCAGTCGCGATCACCCTCGAAATCGGAGAGGGCGCAGGGAATGCCGGGTGGTTCAGCCTCACCCATGGCCCGCGTGCAACAAGAACGCACGCGGCGGTTACCACAGGTTCAGCCGAAATCACCGGCATTCCCTGCGCGATGGTGTTAACGCTTATGCCGTGCTCTCCTCGGGGAACGGGCTCTCTTGCCCCCGTCGCTCGCGTGATGCGAAGCATCATCGCGAGCTTAGTGCCAGCGTCGCGGCACCAGGACCACACGTCTTCGCCGTCCGCGACAGTCGCGCTCGTCTCGCGCGCCGCCAGCGTCCATCGCATCCCCGCCTCACGCTCGTGACGACGCGTTCGCCCCTCTCATCGAGGCGGGATGGCGCAAGATAACCACATCTTCGGAAAAAAAGAAAGAGGAATTTCGGGCCGCGCGGACTGAGCACCCGGATCGGCCTGAGCCATCTCGCGAAATCGGCATTTTGGCGCACGCCGATTTTCGCGCCGAAACAGCTGCCACGCACTGACATCCGGATTCACTCGGCTGATTCTCGAGCAGGCGAGCGACTCGGTCTTGCAGCACTCTTCCCAAATTCCTCCGGCCATCTAGAATTGGCGCGGAGGGACCGCGTATGGTTGCGAGCACGAGCTTTGCCGACTTCCTGCGCGAGCAGCTCGCGCCGCTCGGTCCGATTTCGATGCGGCGGATGTTCGGCAAGACCGGCGTGTTCTGCGATGGCGTGATGCTCGGCATGGTTACCGACAACACGCTCTATTTTCGCGTCGATGACGACAACAAGGCGGTCTTCAAGGAGGCCGAGGCCTCTCCACCGCTCAATTATGCCAAGCAGGGCGCGACCATCGACCTTGCGTTCTGGCGCGCGCCGGAGCGGCTGTTCGACGAACCGGACGAGCTCCTTAGCTGGGCGCGCGCGGCGCTCGCCGCGGCGCGTCGGGTTGCCACGAAACGGGAGCGGAGTGTCCCCAGGCGGGCAGCCAAGAAGGGGACGGCAAAAAAGCGGCCCTCGCGACAGGTGCGAAAACGCAGCCTATAGCTGGGCCTCGATCGCCGCCTTGTCGATGACGGACCAGACCTGCGCAATCCGATCAGCCTCGAACTCATAGAAGACGTTCTCGGTGAACTGAACTCTCTTGCCGTTGACCTGGAGGCCGAGAAAAGTGCCCTTCGGGGTGCAGTCGAATGCCAGCCGGCTTGCGATGTGGGGCGGATCGCAGATCAGCAGCGCGATGCTGAAATGAAGATCCGGAATCTCGCGAAAATCCCGCTCCAGCATCTCGCGATAGCCTTGCAGGGCGATCAGCCGGCCGTTGTAACGCACGTCGCGCTGAAGGAACTCGCCCAGCCTCGGCCAGTCCTGTTCATTCAGGCAGGCAATGTAGCCTTGATAGATCTCGCGCAGCTCGGCTCTGATCATGGCGACGGCACGGATGATCGAAGGTTCACCCTATGAAGCGAGCAATAACATCGCGAAGATCGGTTCGGTTCCCTTCGCGATCATCCGATCACCTTTTCGGATACGTCGTGAACACGTAATCCTTCGCCGCCACGATGGTGTGACAGCCATAGCCGCAACCGGCACCGGTGCCGAGCGGCGTGAACGTGTCGGAGGCGGCGGAAGGGCTCCTGCAATGAACGATGCGATCAGCTCCGGGTCAATTGTAATCGCGCCGCTCGACCCGTCCTCGGCGCTGCCGGCAACCATCGCGGCATTGCAGTTCTCGCTCTGGGGCCGGTCGACGGGGTACTCGTCGGCGAACGACTATGAACGCCTGCTGCGGCGGGCCGACGGCACCTCGGCGTTGCCGGCGGTGCTGGTCGCCTGGCGCGACGGCCGTTTCATCGGGTCGATCAACCTGCTCGCGCATGAGATGACGACGCGTCCCCATCTTTCGCCCTGGCTGGCGCAGCTTCTCGTGCTGGAGGAGGCGCGGCGGCAGGGCGTCGGCCGGGCGCTGATCGAGGCCGCGAGCGTCCGCGCGACCGCGCTTGGATATAAGCGGCTTCACCTCTACACGTCGGGCACCTTGCCGGCGTTCTATCAGTCGCTCGGCTGGCGGCCGATCGAGACGACCGACTATCTCGGCAAGCTGCGCACGGTCATGGCGTTCGACCTGTCGACGGAAGCGTCGTGAGGCATTGGAGTGGAGACCGATCCATGACGGGACGCATGAACGACGACCATCCGCGCGCGGGCTCCGCCTTCCGCGCCATTCGCGCGATCGACTACACAGTCATCTTCGTGCGCGACATGGCGGCGATGCGCCGCTTCTACGAAGGTGTTCTCGGTTTTCCATTGCTGCGCGAATTGTCGCCCGGCTGGATCGAATATCGCGTCGGCGGCAACACGCTGGCGCTGGCGCGGCCGAGCCGCACGGCGGGCGACGCGCCGACGCCGACCGGCAGCGCCGCGCTGCAACTGGCCTTCAAGGTCTCCGCGGCCGAGGTCGATGCATGCGCGAGCGAGTTGGCGCAGCGGGGCGTTGTGCTGCTATCACCGCCCACCGACCAGCCGTTCGGCCATCGCACGCTGTTCTTCCGCGATCCCGACGGTAACCTGCTCGAGGTGTTTGCGGAAATTTGATGGTCGCCGTGCTTGCCCGGCCGAAGCGCCAGGTCGTCGACGCCCGGCATGGCCCGTGCTAAATTGTCGCACGGGAGGCGAAGGGCGTGAGACACCTCGATATCATTGCGATGTTCGCCAGTCTCTGGCTGCTGCTGTCGATGGTGATCGACGCCGCGACGCCGGATGAACTGAACGTCTACATGATCGCCGGGGCGATCGCGCCGGCGACCGCGATCTCGGCGATGCTGTATTGGCTGCGCGTTCCGACCCTCGATTTCGCAGTAGCGTTCGCGACGCTCTGGATGGTCTCCGAAATGGTGCTGGAATTGATCACGCCGAAACCGCTGTCTCCCGTCATGGCGCTGGTGGCGGTGGCCCCGTCCATGATCGTCGGCGCCGTCATCCATGTCAGGCGCTGGCGCCGCGCGCGGCGCCGGCCGGCCGCCGCTGAATGATGTATCGGTAAGTGTCGCTGCGAGATCAACCGCATCCTGACTGTCGCCGTCTGGATTCACCGGCCATGGTGGTCCGACACGGAGCGCTCGGCTGGCGGGACGTCGAGCGCGGCCATGGCCCCGAAGCAGCTCAATAACATGCGGCGATGGCTATAGTCCGCGTTGGCGGCCTCCGCCGGGTGCAACCCGGACGTGAAAAACGACGGAATATTACACCGTTGACTTGTGTTCTCTATATGTTCTCATGTCGGAATGCCAGATTTATCCCTTGACGACAAGTGATGGTTGCGCCCATATGTTCACCCTAGGTCCAGAGCGACGCGAGCCCCTACCGGGCTGCCCGGGGTTTTACATGCGCGTAAACGATGATCTCAG
>NZ_JAFAVV010000461.1 GCF_019242285.1 Bradyrhizobium sp. | reverse complement strand
GCATCGAGCGCGCGATGTCGCGGGCGATCGCGAGGCCGAGGCCAGTGCCGCCTTCGTCCTGGTTGCGCGCGCCGTCGAGACGCAGGAACGGCTTGAACACCTCCTCGCGCATCGCCTGCGGAATGCCGGGGCCGTCGTCGTCCACGGTGATGCTCAGATAGCGGTGATCGCGATGGCCGTGGATGGTGATGCGGTCGCCATGGCGCGCGGCATTGGAGACGAGATTGCCGAGGCAGCGCTTGAAGGAGGCGGGCTTGACGGTGACGACCGGGAGGCCCTGAAAGCTCACCGTCGCGCAATGGCCGTTGCGTTCGGCATCGCTGCGCAGCTCCTCGATCGCCTTGGTCATGTCGGTCGGCTGCGCGTTCTCGCCGGTGTCGCCGCGGGCGAAGGCGAGATAGTCCTCGAGCATGCCCGCCATCTCGTCGATGTCCTTGCGCATGGCGTCGACTTCCGGGCTGTCGCCGATCAGCGCGAGCTCGAGCTTGAAGCGGGTCAGGATGGTGCGCAGGTCGTGCGAGACGCCCGCGAGCATGGCGGTGCGCTGCTCGATCGCGCGCTCGATGCGCGATCTCATCTCGATGAAGGCGTGCGCCGCCCGCCGCACCTCGCGCGCGCCGCGCGGGCGGAAGTTCGGCACCTCGCGGCCCTTGCCGAAACTTTCGGCGGCGTCCGCGAGCCGCAGGATCGGCTTGATCTGGTTGCGCAGGAACAGCACCGCGACGATCAGGAGGATCGTGGAGGTCCCGACCATCCAGAACAGGAAGATTTCCGAATTGGAGGCGTAGGCGGCGCTGCGCTGGGCGAAAACCTGCATCACCGCATCGTCGAGCAGGATCCGGATTTCCACCAGGTTGGAGTTGCCGACCGTATCGATCCAGAATGGACGGCCGATCTTGAAGCCGATCTGCCGGGAGAGCGACTGGTCGAGCAGCGAGAAGAACGGCTTTGGCCCGGGCGCCGGTAGGTCGCCGGGCGGCAGGAAATCGACCACGAGGCCGAGCCGCTGCTGCGCGATACGCTTGATCTGGGTGCGGTCCTTGTCCTGCGGGTAGGTCTTGTAGATGTCGATCAGTCCGGCGATGTCCTGCACCACGCCCGCCGACAGGTGCCACATCACGGTGTTGGCGTTGCGCTCCATGAACACGAACGCCACCACCGACTGCAGTACCACCATCGGCACGATCATGATCAGGAGGGCCCGCGCATAGAGCCCCGTCGGCATCCAGCCCTTGAAGGCATTGCCGAGCCTGCCATTGGCGCGCGACATCCGCTGCGAGGCGCTACGGATCAGGGTCAGGCCGGTGTCGAGCGTGCTCATTCGAATGCCGGCCCGCTTATGGCGAGGCGACCAGGCGATAGCCGATGCCGCGCACCGCCTGCAGGAACAGCGGGTTGGCCGGGTCGCGTTCGATCTTGCGCCGCAGGCGGTTGATCTGCACGTCGACCGCGCGCTCGTTCACGCTGCCATTGCCGGTCAGCGCGCCGCGCGGCACGGTCTCGCCCGGCGCCGCTGCGAGGATGCGCAGCATCTCGCGCTCGCGGTCGGTCAGGTGGATGATCTCATCGCCCTGGCGCAACTCGCCGCGGCCGAGATGGAAGAGGTAGGGGCCGAAGGCGACCTGCTCCAGCGTCTCCGCCGGGGGCGGCGGCGCCGCGCGCTTGAGGATGTTGCCGATCCGCAGCGCCAGTTCGCGCGGCTCGAACGGCTTTGCCACGTAGTCGTCGGCGCCGATCTGCAGGCCTTCGATGCGGGATTCCGCCTCGCTGCGCGCCGTCAGCATCAGGATCGGCACCGACGAGGATTGGCGGATGGAGCGGGCAAGGTCGAAGCCGGTCTCGCCGGGCATCATCACGTCGAGAATCAAGAGATCGAAATGCAGCCCTTGCAAGATGGCACGTGCATCGGCAGCGCTCTTCGCCGTTGTGACGCGATAGCCTTCGCTGGCAAGGAAGCGGGACAAGAGGTCGCGGATGCGCCGGTCGTCGTCGACCAGCAGCAGATGGGGCGCGTCATCGGCCGGCTGCGGCGGCGTACGCGCGACTGTGGCTGCAAGCGGCACGATCACTCCTTCGGGTTGGGGGCGTTGAAGATCGTCTCGAGCACCTTGTCGGGATCCTCGCGGTCGATCATCGCGCGCAGGAATCGGCGCACGGTATCCGCTCCGGCCAGTCCGATCCCTTCGAGCGCCCGATCGATTCGCCTCGTCTGCAGCGTGGCGAGCTTCGCCACCAGCGCCTCGCCCTTGGCGGTCGCATAGAGCAGCCGCTGCCGGCGGTCGTTGTTGCCGGTTTTCTGCACGATATAGCCTTCGTCCAGCAATTGCTTGAGCACGCGCCCGAGCGACTGCTTAGTGATCCGCAATACGTCGAGAAGGTCGGCGACTTTCAGTCCGGGATAGCGGCAGACGAAATGCATCACCCGATGATGCGCCCGGCCGAAGCCGAACGCCTCCAGCTCGTGGTCGGCATCCCCGACGAAATCCCGGTAGGCGAAGAACAGCAGCTCTATGATATCCCAGCGTAAATTGGCCTCGCCCGCCGGCGCGGGGCGCGCCTGGGTCGGCCGCGAATCGGCGCTCGGCAAGGGGTTCGAGAAATTTATGTCAGCCATATTGACGTTTCTTGGGTTCAATGTTACAAAACAATCGGCCGCAACGAAATTTTAGATCGTTTCCTAGCTGCGGTGACGGTTCTGATTGGCCCGATGAAGCCATGACCAGCGGTAACGGCCGCGAACTGATTGACCGTGTGGCTGTCGGGCGGCATGGCCGCAACATACTGGACTTCCGCATTCCGCAAAAGCATGTCCTCGGCAAGTGGAAAAGCTGATGCAAGGCGGAGGTCCAGAGAGTAAACGGCGCTAACCGCGCCAATCCGGGAGAAGACCCATGGGCGTTTCGCTCGATACACCTGTCCGAGACCGGGCCAAGCAGCCCAAGGAGACGAAGCTCGCGCCAGGCGTGAAATTCGACATCCTGCCGTCGCCGAATCCCGTTCCGGAGCAGGAGCGCGCGGCAAGGCTCGCGGACCCCGGTTTCGGCCGGGTTTTCACCGATCACATGGCGATCGTGCGCTACAACCAGGCGAAGGGCTGGCATGACGCGCGGATCGAATCGCGTGCGAATTTCCCGCTCGATGCCGCCACGGCCGTGCTGCACTACGCGCAGGAGATTTTCGAGGGGCTCAAGGGCTACAGGCGCGAGGACGGCGGCGTGAACCTGTTCCGCCCCGACGCCAACGCCCGGCGGATGAAGGATTCGGCCGAACGCATGGCGATGGCGCCGCTGCCCGAGGCAGTGTTCATCGAGGCGGTCGAGCAGCTCGTGCGCATCGACCGCGCCTGGATCCCGGGCGGCGAGGGCAGCCTGTATCTGCGGCCGTTCATGATCGCGAGCGAGGTGTTCCTGGGCGTGAAGCCGTCGGCGGAATACATCTTCGCCGTGATCGCCTCGCCGGTCGGCTCCTATTTCAAGGGCGGGCCGGCGCCGGTCTCGATCTGGGTCTCGGAGACCTACACGCGCGCGGCGATCGGCGGCACCGGCGCCGTGAAATGTGGCGGCAATTATGCCGCGAGCCTGCGCGCGCAGGCCGAGGCCATCGAGCATGGCTGCGACCAGGTGGTGTTCCTCGACGCGGTCGAGCGCCGCTACATCGAGGAGCTCGGCGGCATGAACATCTTCTTCGTGCTCGACGACGGCGCGCTCATCACGCCGCCGCTCGGCACGATCCTGCCCGGCATCACCCGCGATTCGATCATCGCGCTCGCGAGGGATGTCGGCACGCCGGTGCGCGAGGAGCCGTATACGATCGACCAGTGGCGCGCGGATGCTGCGAGCGGCCGGCTGAAGGAAGCGTTCGCCTGCGGCACGGCGGCCGTGATCTCGCCGATCGGCAAGGTGTGCTCGGTGAACGGCGATTTTGCCATCAACGGCGGCGCCGCCGGCCCCGTCGCCATGGGGCTGCGCAAGCAGCTGGTCGACATCCAGTACGGCCGCGCGGCCGACCCGCACGCGTGGATCAGGAAGGTGTTTTGACGCGGCGGCTCTCCTTGAGCATGATCCCGGGGTGGGCTAAGCGAAGCCGTAGGGTGGGCTAAGGCGCGCAAGCGCCGTGCCCACCAATTCGCACCGTACCTGGAATGGTGGGCACAGCGCTTCGCGCCTTAGCCCACCCTATGATTCGAAAAACAATGCGCCGATGGCCGACAAACCCAAGAAACCACAGAAGCTGAAGGCGCGGCTGCCGCGCGGGCTGGAGGATCGCGGTCCGGCCGCGATCAACGCCACGCGCCAGATGGTGGAGAAGATCCGCGCCGTCTATGAGCGCTACGGCTTCGAGCCGGTGGAGACGCCGGCCTTCGAATATACCGACGCGCTCGGAAAGTTCCTGCCCGACCAGGACCGCCCCAACGAGGGCGTGTTCTCGCTGCAGGACGACGACGAGCAGTGGATCTCGCTGCGCTACGACCTCACCGCGCCGCTCGCGCGCTATGTCGCGGAAAATTTCGATACTCTGCCGAAGCCGTATCGCTCCTATCGCTTCGGCTATGTGTTCCGCAACGAGAAGCCTGGCCCGGGTCGCTTCCGCCAGTTCATGCAGTTCGATGCGGATACGGTCGGGAGCGCCTCGCCCGCGGCTGATGCCGAGATGTGCATGATGGCGGCCGATACGATGGAGGCGCTCGGTATTCCCCGCGGCAGCTACGTGGTGAAGGTGAACAACCGCAAGGTGCTCGATGGGGTGATGGAATCCATCGGCCTCGGCGGCGATGAGAATGCAGGCAAGCGGCTCACCGTGCTGCGCGCAATCGACAAATATGATCGCCTCGGTTTGGAAGGTGT
>NZ_JAFAVV010000459.1 GCF_019242285.1 Bradyrhizobium sp. | reverse complement strand
TGTACAGGCGCCGGATCTGGATGCCGCCGAACGCCGGCTCAGCCATGGGAGATCTCCCGATGGATCTGCAGGCGCCGCCCGTAAGCCTGGCTGACGCGGTCGAAGATCATGGCGACGCCGACGATGGCGAGGCCGTTGAACATGCCGAGGGTGAAATACTGGTTCGCGATCGCCTTCAGCACGGGCTGGCCCAAGCCCTGGACGCCGATCATGGAGGCAATCACCACCATCGCGAGCGCCATCATGATCGTCTGGTTTATCCCAGCCATAATGGTCGGCAGCGCGAGCGGCAACTGGACCTTGCGCAGCTTCTGCCAGGGCGAGGAGCCGAACGCGTCGGCGCACTCGAGCACGTCGCGGTCGACCAGACGGATGCCGAGATTGGTCAGGCGGATCACGGGAGGCAGCGCGTAGATGACGACCGCGATCACCCCCGGCACCCGGCCGATCCCCAGCAGCATGACGACGGGGATCAGATAGACGAAGCTGGGCATGGTCTGCATCACGTCGAGCACCGGGTTGATGCAGCCCTGCACGGCCGCGGAGCGGGCCATCAGGATGCCGATCGGGATGCCGATCAGGATCGAGAGGATCGTGCACACCAGGATCATGGAGACGGTGCGCATCGTGTCCTCCCACATGCCGAAATAGCCGATCAGCAACAGGGTGAGGACCGCGCCCAGGGTGACGCTGAGGCGGCGGCTGGCGAGCCATGCGACCCCGCCGATCACGGCGATGACGATCGGCCATGGCGTGTTCATGACCAGGCGCTCCGCCCAGATCAGGAAGGATTGCAGCGGGGTGAAGAAGCTCTCGATCGCGTCGCCGTATTGGCGCGTGAACTGCCGGAAACCTTCGTCGATCGCCTTTTTGAGGCTGGTCAGCGAAGAGTCGTTCATCTGCGGGAAGGTCGAGAACCATGCCATCACTCAACCCTCCCGCACGATTGGCCTACAGCGCCGCCTTGACCTTCTGCGCGACGTCCGCTGACACCCACTTGCTCCAGAGCGCCTCGTTGTTCTTCAGGAAATACTTGGCGCCGTCCTCGCCGGTGGCCTGATTATCGGTCATCCACGCCATCAGCTTCTGCACCGTGTCGTTCGACCAGGCACGGGTGCTCAGATACTTCACCACGTCCGGCCCGGCGCGGTCAGCGAACTTCTTGCTCATCAGCGTGTAGACGTGGTCAACCGGCCAGGTGTTCGGCTTGGGATCCGGGCAGTCGGCCTTCGTGTTGCATCGCTTCCATTCGGCCGCGTCGTACGGAACGCCGAACTCAAGCTTGACCATCTTGTACTTCCCGAGCAACGAGGTGGGCGCCCAGTAGTAGCCGACCCAACCCTGCTTGCGCTCGTAGGCCTTGGCCAGCGAGCCGTCGAGGCCGGCCGCCGAGCCGGTGTCCACCAGCGAGAAATTGTGGTTCGCCGCGCCGTAGGCCTTGAAGAGCTGCGCGGTCACGATCGTCCCGCCCCATCCTTGCGGGCCATTGGTGACCGCGCCCTTGCCCGGATTCTCCGCGGCAGGAAACAGCTCGGGATGCTTGAGCATGTCGGGGATCGTCTTGATGTCGGGATGCGCCTCGGCGACGTATAGCGGGATCCACCACCCCTGTATGCCGCCATCGCTTAGGGATAGCGCGCCCTCGACGATGCGGCTCTCGGCGAGGCCGCGGTTGACCACTTCCGGCAGCAGGTCGACCCATCCCTCCGGGGCGATGTCCGGCTGTCCTTTCTCGACCATGGACGTGATGGTCGGCACGGTGTCGCCGGTCGTGATGTTGGCGTTGCAGCCATAGCCCTTGTTGAGGATGAACTTGTCGACGTTGGCGAGGACCTCGGCCGATTGCCAATTCATGCTGGCGATCGTGACGTCGCCGCATTCGGCAGCCGATGCGCCAGCCCCGCCCAGGAGAAAGCTGAGAGCAACGCATGTCGACGCAAGCAATGTTCTCACCTTCAGTTCTCCCCTAGAAAGCGCTTCAACGAAGCGCGGCTCACCCGCGCTGCAGACATATCAGATAAGCAAGCTGGTCGGCATGGCGCAACGAAAGAGGGTGAAGGGGCTCTGATGAGGCGCGGCGTGACGCTTCGTGCAGCGACTTTGCCGGTTTCTGATAAGTCGTCGAACCACCGTCGCGCAGCACCGGCGTGAGCTGACGATGATCCCTAGGCGGCCGCCACGGATCCGAGCAGCCAACGCAGCCCGGTCCGGCGCGCGCCCGTCAC
>NZ_JAFAVV010000223.1 GCF_019242285.1 Bradyrhizobium sp. | reverse complement strand
GTGGGGAAGGCCGCCGTCATCCGGACGTCGGCGATCAGGAACTGGTCCTCGAACGCCTGCCCGGAAAAATCCGCGCCGACCATCTGCCGCAGCAACGAGCGTGCGCCGTCGCAGGCGATCACATAGGCCGCGTGCATCCGGTAGGGGCCGTCGGGCGTCTCGATGGTCAGCACCACGCGATCGTTGCGCTGCTCCAGGCCGGCCACCTTGTTGCGCCAGCGCAGGTCGATCGCCGGCAATTCGCCGACCCGGTCCACCAGATAGGCTTCGGCATAGTATTGTTGCAGATTGATGAAAGCGGGCCGCTTGTGGCCCTCTTCCGGCAGCAGGTCGAACTGGTAGAGCTGCTGTTCGCCGTGGAAGATGCGGCCGACGCTCCACACCACGCCCTTGTCCGCCATGCGGTCGCCGACGCCGAGGCGATCCCAATATTCCAGCGAGCGCTTGGAGAAGCAGATGGCGCGCGAGCCCTCGCCGATCCGGTCGGCGTCGTCGAGCAGCACGACCCGTTGTCCGCGCTGGGCAAGATCGATCGCGAGCGACAGCCCGACGGGACCCGCGCCGACCACCACGAGGGGATGCCCGGCCGCCTCGCCGGCGGCGCGGTCCTGGTCGGCGTGACGGCGGTAGCCGAACTGTTGTTTCGCCTGTGCCATGGATCTTCCAAGGCTCATCTCAAGGGCTCATTTCAAGGCTCCGACCCAGCACCGCGCCGGACGCCCTTGCCAAATGGTCGCATCTGCAACTATCTTAAACCGCCGGATGCGGCGGGCGTCAACTCAATTCGGAGCGATTTTCTTGCCCAAGCTCGACCTTTTCAAGTTCGTGCCGTTCCGCCTGAACCGGCTCGCGGCCGAGGTCAGCCTGGCGCTGTCCAGCGAGTATCAGGAGCGTTACGGCCTCGACATCCCGGAATGGCGGGTGCTGGCGACGATCGGCTTCCGCAACGAGCCGTGCAGCGCGCAATACATTTCGCATTGCACCCGCACGCACAAGTCGACCATCAGCCGGGCGGTGACCGCGCTGATGCGGCGACGGCTGGTCGAGCGGGTCGAGAACGCACATGACCGCCGCGAATTCTCGCTGCGCCTGACGCGGAAGGGCAAGGCGCTCTATGAGGAGTTGATCCCGCGCCTGTTGCGCAAGGAGAAGACCATCATGGCGGCGCTGTCGGCCACCGAGCAGCGCGAGCTGGCGCGCCTGCTCGGCAAGATCGAGAAGAATCTCGACCTGGTGCAGACACGCCAGGAAGCCGACGAGAAGCTCGGCTATTGAGCGCCGATCCGGCGCGCTATTTCGCAAACGAGCGCGACGGCTGCTCGTGCAGCGCGAAGGCGTCGACCTTGTCGCTGGCGCGCGGGTAGATTTCGGCGACGATCGGATCGTGCCCCGGGATGAAGCGATCGGGATGACCGGCCAGCCGCTCGACGATTTCCCAGCCCTGCGCCATGTCGCCGACATTGTAGACGATCGGAAACGGGCTGCGCTTGTGCAGGTTGGCGTAGTAGTGTGAAGCGTCCGACGCCAGCACCACCGGCCCGCGCGCGGTATCGACCCGCACCACCTGCAAGCCGTCGGAATGGCCGCCGACGCGATGCACGGTCACGCCGGGCGCGATCTCGCCATCACCGGAATGGAAGGTGACGCGCTCGCCATAGACATGGCGCACCATCAGCGTGACGTGCTCGACCGAGAACGGATGGCGCAGCATGCCGTTGCACATGCAGCGCCCGGTGGCGTAGCTCATCTCGCGCTCCTGCAGATGGAAGCGCGCATGGGGGAAGCGGTCGAGATTGCCGGCATGGTCGTAGTGCAGATGGGTGACGACGACATCCTGGATCGCATCGGCCTTGACGCCGAACGCTTCCAGTGCGTCGACCGGGTTGAGCGTCAGCTTGCGCGCCCGGAGCGCCGCCTCCTCCGCGTTGAAGCCGGTGTCGACCAGGATGTTGCGGCCGCCGCCGCGGATCAGCCAGACGAAATAGTCGAGGTCCTGTGCGGTGGCGTCGTGCGGATCGGGCGCGAGGAAATTCATGCTGGGCGTGCGCGGCGCCATGGTGGCGTAGCGAAGCGCATAGATCTCGTAGGCATTTCCCATGGCATTCACTTTTCGTGGTTCGTTGGCGGGAGATCGCAACAAGCCATTACCGCCGCCAAAGGTCAAATCCGCGCCACCGGGAAAAGGGCTGGGGAACAGCCCGGCGGACATGTGTCACCGGAAAGACGCAAGCCCAAAAAATGTGAGCCGAATCACATCAATGACGAGCCTTCTCTGGGACCTTGCACCGCCGAAAGCCCGTCTCCAGCCCCCTCGAATTCGGTGCACAGACCCTGTCCTGATGTTGCCCGCGCATCGCGATAACCAAGGCGTCGCAAGTGGTTGACGCGTCATCACCGCGGTTTGATAATGCGCCACGCGTGGGGTAATGTCGCCGGGGCGCAAGCTTGGGATCGGCGCCCTTTTTGTTGGACCGCCGCGGCATGAAACTTCGCCTTGCATTGCTTCTGACGTTGATTTTTTCGGTTGCATCGACGGCGCCCTCGTCCGCTGCCGGCGATCGGCGTGCGCTGGTCATCGGCAACGCCAAATATCCCGATGCCGACGCGCCCCTGAAGGAGCCGATCAACGACGCACGCGACGTCGCCGACGAATTGAAGCGCGACGGCTTCGACGTCGACATCCAGGAGAACCTGACCGGCGACGCCATGCGCCGCGCATTCGACCGGTTCTATGGCAAGGTCAAGCCGGGCGCGGTCGCGCTGATCTTCTACAGCGGATACGGCATCCAGTCGAACCGCCAGAGCTACATGATCCCGATCGACGCGCAGATCTGGCAGGAGCAGGACGTCCGTCACGACGGCCTGAGCCTCGAATCCGTGCTCGGCGAGATCAACAGCCGCGGCGCCGGCGTCAAGATCGCGCTGATCGACGCCTCCCGGCGCAACCCTTACGAGCGGCGCTTTCGCACCTTTTCCGCCGGGCTCGCGCCGGTGATCGCGCCGAACGGAACGATGGTGATGTATTCGGCGACGCCGTCCTCGGTGGTTCCCGACAATGGCGGCGAGCACAGCCTGTTCGTGCAGGAGCTGTTGAAGGAGATCCGGGTGCCGGATCTGGCGGCCGAGGAGACGCTGAACCGCACCCGCGTCGGCGTGACGCGGGCCTCGCGCCAGGAGCAGGTGCCATGGATCTCGTCGTCGCTGGCGGAGGATTTTTCCTTCATCCCGGGAGGGGGCGGCACGCGACCTTCGACGGGACCGAGTGTCGCGACATTGCCGCCGCCTCCCCCCGCGGCGACACCTTCGCCGAGTCCGACGGTCGAAGCCGCCCTGCCCCCACCGTCGCCGCCGCCACCACCTCCGCGCATCGATGCTCCGGTCGCTCCGCCGCCTCCCCCGCCGCCGGTCGCGGACAAGCCGATCGAGAAGCCGCTTTCCCCCTCGCTCTCGGATGATCCGACCATCAAGAGCCTGACCGACAAGCTCGTCACCAATCCCGACGACGTCAACGCGCTCTACAGGCGCGGCCAAGTCTATGCCAGCAAGGGCGCCTACAGCCTCGCGATCAAGGATTTCGACGACACGATCCGGCTCAACCCCAAGGATGTCGAGGCGCTCAACAACCGCTGCTGGACCCGGGCGGTGGTCGGCGACCTGCAGGCAGCGCTGAAGGATTGCAACGAGGCGCTGCGGCTGCGGCCGAACTTCGTCGATGCGCTCGACAGCCGGGGGCTCGTCAACCTCAAGTCCGGGGCGACGAAGAATGCCATCACCGATTTCGACGCCGCGCTCAGGATCAACCCGCGGCTGACCTCCTCGCTCTACGGCCGCGGACTTGCCAAACAGCGCAGTGGCGCGGTCTCCGAAGGCAATGTCGACGTCGCCAATGCCAAGGCGATGGACCCGAACATCATCCAGGAATTCGAAAGCTACGGGGTGCGTTGATTATTCTGGGTCGAGGGCCACCGCCTTCGAACCCGCAGGGCGGCGGCGGCGACATATTGGTTGGTGTCCAGCGTCATATTGGTATCCGATTGCAACGGGTGGTTGGCGGATGTCGGAGCCGGGACACGAGCAGCGCCTGGATTCGAGTTCCGCCATGGCCGCCTCGAAACGGGTGTCGCTCGAGCCTGCGCCGCGCATGCCCGCGGCCGGCTGGAGGTTTTTTTCAAACGCGCGGGCAGCGCAGGAGGGACTGGCAATGACGAGGATGATGTTCGGAAGCGGCAGACTGACGGGGCTTCTGTCGGTCATGACAGTTGGGGCCGCGCTTTCGCTCGGGATCGGCGCCGCCCTTGCCGGCGAGAACAACGTCACCGAGGACCAGATCATCCACGCGCTGGCGCCGGCCAAGAAGGCGCCGCTGACCCGCGGCCTGTCGTTCGCGCCGCAGACATCCGACGATCCGGCCCAGGCCGCCGCCGAAACCAAGCTGATCAGCAATGTCCGCGGCCGCACCACCCGCTCGCTGTCCGCCTCCGAGCGCGAGGAGATCGCCAACATGGCGAAGGACAAGCCGAATATCGACCTGGAAATCACCTTCAACTACAATTCGGCGGACATCAGCGCCAAATCGTTGCCGTCGGTACAGGCGCTCGGCCGTGCGCTCACCAGCGCCGATCTCAAGGGCTCGACCTTCATCGTCGCCGGACACACCGACGCCGCCGGCGGCGACGCCTACAACCAGGACCTTTCGGAGCGGCGCGCCGATTCGATCAAGCACTATCTGATGCAGAATTACGGCATCGCGGCCAGCGACCTCGTCACCGTGGGCTACGGCAAGAGCAAGCTGAAGGATCCGAGCCAGCCGCTGGCCGAGGTGAACCGCCGGGTGCAGGTGGTCAACATGGAAAACAAGACCACCGCCTCCAAGTAGATCTCCGATCAGATCAAGCAAGCGCTCCGTGTTGCAGGTAACGCGTTCGACAGCACGGCGTCCCGCGCCTTCGCGGGACGCCTTTTCATCCAGCGGCCGACCGCCCGTCGCCGATGGGCCGCCGCGCGGCCCCTGCCTCTCCGACCCTCCAGTGAGTTGATCCGGCGATGCCCCTTTCCGACAACATCAAGCGTGGGCTGGGCGTGGTGTTCTTTGCCGCGCTGGCGGCGGGATATTACTGGTTCGAGCACCGCCCCGAGCCTGAGGAAAAGGAAACGGTGGTCCCGCCGCAGGTCGTCGTCGTCAAATCGGCCAACGCCTGCTTCTCCGATCTCGTGCGCGTGACCGGGCATGTCGTGGCGCGCCGGGAGGCCGTGGTCGGGGTCGACCAGGAAGGCTCCAAGGTCACCGAGGTGCTGGTGCACGAGGGCGACACCGTCACCGAGAACCAGGAGCTGGCGCGGCTCACGGCGCCACAGCAGCAGCCCGGCGCGCCACAGCAGCAGGGCAGAGGCGGCCCGATCACGCTGAAGGCGTCGGCCGCCGGCCTCGTCACCGAGGTCAGGACGATCGTGGGCGCACCGGCCTCGCCGCAGGCCGGACCGATGTTCCGCATCTCCGTCAACAACGAGGTCGAGCTCGATGCCGAGGTGCCGAGCGTGCACCTGCCGAAGCTCAGTCCCGGCGTCACCGCCCGCATCAACCGCGACAACGCGCCCGACCTGATCGGCCGGGTCCGGCTGGTGTCGCCCGAGATCAACCGCACCACCCAGCTCGGCCGCGTCCGGATCTCGCTCACCAACAACCCGTCGCTCAAGATCGGGATGTTCGCGCGCGCCAATATCGACGCCAAGCGGAGCTGCGGCATCGCGATCCCGCACACCGCCATCGACCACCTCACGGTCCAGGTGGTCAAAGGCAACGTGGTCGAGATGCGCAAGGTGAAGGTCGGCCTGGTGTCCGACACCTCCACGGAAATCCTCGAAGGGCTCACCGACGGCGAAGTCGTCGTCGCCGATGCCGGCTCTTCGCTGCACGACGGCGACCAGGTCACCACCATGCTCGCCGACGAACTCGACCGACGGGGACGCTGATGGCACTCAATATCTCGGCTTGGTCGATCCGCAATCCGCTTCCCTCGGTCGTCTTCTCGATCATTCTGTTGATCCTGGGCTGGGTCAGCTTCACCAAGCTCGCGGTGACCCGCCTTCCCTCGGCCGACATCCCGGTGATCTCGGTCGCGGTATCGCAGTTCGGCGCGGCGCCGGCCGAGCTCGAATCGCAGGTCACCAAGACCATCGAGGACGGTGTCTCCGGCGTCGAGGGCGTGCGCCACATCTCGTCCTCGATCACCGACGGCCTGTCGCTGACCACCATTCAATTCGCGCTCGAGACCAATACCGACCGCGCGCTCAACGACGTCAAGGACGCCGTCACCCGCGTCCGCGCCAACCTGCCGCAGAACGTCACCGAGCCCCTGATCCAGCGCGTCGACGTCATCGGCCTGCCGATCGTCACCTATGCCGCGATCTCGCCCGGCAAGACTCCCGAGCAGCTCTCCTATTTCGTCGACGACGTGGTCAAGCGCGCGCTGCAGGGCGTGCGCGGTGTGGCGCAGGTCGAGCGCATCGGCGGCGTCGAGCGCGAGATCCTGATCTCGCTCGATCCGGACCGGTTGCAGGCCGCGGGGCTGACGGCCGTCAATGTCAGCCAGAGCCTGCGCGGCACCAACGAGGATCTGGCCGGCGGGCGCGCCGAGATCGGCAAGAACGACCAGGCGATCCGCACCCTCGCCGGCGCCAAGACGCTGAACGACCTCGCCGGCACCATGATCTCGCTGTTCGGCGGCGGCGAGGTGCGGCTCGACGACCTCGGCACCGTCACCGACACCATCGCCGACCGCCGCACCTTCGCCCGCTTCAACGGCGAGCCGGTGGTCGCGCTCGGCATCAAGCGCTCGAAGGGCGCCAGCGACGTCGTGGTCGCCGCTGCCGTGCAGAAGCGCATCGACGCGCTGAAGACACAGTATCCCGACGTCGACCTGAAGCTGATCGACACCTCGGTGAAGTTCACCAAGGGCAATTACGAGGCGGCGATCTCGACCCTGTTCGAGGGCGCCATTCTCGCCGTCGTCATCGTGCTGCTGTTCCTGCGCGACATCCGCGCCACCATGATCGCCGCGATCTCGCTGCCGCTGTCGATCTTCCCGGCGTTCTGGGCGATGGACATCCTGGGCTTCTCGCTGAACCTCGTCTCCTTCCTCGCCATCACGCTGTCGACCGGCATCCTGGTCGACGACGCCATCGTCGAGATCGAGAACATCGTCCGCCACATGCGGATGGGCAAGACGCCCTATCGCGCCGCCCTCGAGGCCGCCGACGAGATCGGGCTCGCGGTGATCGCGATCTCGCTCACCATCATCGCGATCTTCGCGCCGGCGAGCTTCATGTCGGGCATCGCCGGGCAGTTCTTCAAGCAGTTCGGCATCACCGTCTCGGTGCAGGTGTTCTTCTCGCTGCTGGCGGCGCGCTTCGTCACGCCGATGCTGGCCACCTATTTCATGAAGCATCATGATCATGACGATCCGCCGCCGGGCCGCATCCTCAATGGCTATCACAGCGTCGTCAGCTGGTCGGTGAAGCACTATTTCATCACGGTGCTGATCGGGTTCGGCATCTTCGGCCTTTCCATCTGGAGCATCTGGCTGCTGCCGCAGGGCTTCCTGCCCGCGCAGGACACGGCGCGCTCACTGCTGGCGATGGAGCTGCCGCCCGGCTCGCAGCTCTCCTATACCGAGAAGGTCACCGAGGACATCGTCGCCCGCCTGCGCAAGCGGCCCGAGATCAAGAGCGTGTTTGTCGACGGCGGACGCGTGCCGCCCGCCATCACCGAGGTGCGGCGCGCCTCGCTGATTATCAACTACACGCCAAAGGGCAACCGCAGCATCACCCAGAAGGATCTCGAGCTCGAGATCAGCAATGAGCTCGAGAACGTTCCCGACATCCGCTTCTGGTTCCTCGATGAAAACGGCCTGCGCGCGATCTCGCTGGTGGTCACCGGCACCGACAGCAACATCGTGAACAACGTCGCCAATGAATTGGCGACGCAGATGAAGCGGATCACGTTGATCTCCAACGTGACCCCGGAAACTTCGCTCGACCGGCCCGAGCTTCGCATCCAGCCGAAGGCCGATCTGGCGGCGCGGCTCGGCGTCACCACGGAAAGCCTGTCG
>NZ_JAFAVV010000045.1 GCF_019242285.1 Bradyrhizobium sp. | reverse complement strand
TCCAGAAGGTTTTCGAGCGCTTCTACACCACGAAGGACAGCGGAGTCGGGATGGGCTTGGCGATCTGCCGGTCCATTATCGAGGCCCATGGCGGCCGGCTGTGGGCGGAGCCCAATCAGCCTCGGGGCGCCGTATTTCAGTTCACCTTGCCGGCGGTCCAACAAGACTCATGAACACGGAGCGGCGCTTCCGGCAAGAGCCGACCGGAGACAGCGCTCAAACCGGTCGTCATCCACAGGCTTACGGAGATAACAGACGACGCCGTCCTTCAACGCGCGCTTGCGGGCTGCCTCATCGGGGTACGCGGTGAGGAGAATCGTCGGGATTGCGTGGCCCGTACCGACGAGACGTCGGTGCAGTTCGAGGCCGGTCATTCCCGGCATCTGGACGTCGGTCACTAAACAGGTGGTTTCGCCGAGAAGAGGCGATTCCAGAAAATTGGCTGCCGACGGAAAGACCTCGACGGCATAGCCAAGCGCCGTCACGAGTGTTCGCATGGAGTGGCGGAACGGCTCATCATCCTCGACGACCGAAATCAATACGTTTTGCGCCATTGCCTTGCCGCGGAACCCTTTCTCGGCCCTAATATTGGGGCGCCTGCCAACGCGCCGCGCTTGCATTTAACCACAGAATGTCGGCGAAGGTTCCCCACAAAGCAATGCCGCGGACCCTAAGCCCTGGCTTAGGACCCCTGACTGTCCGTTTAGAACATCAGCCGAAAAGCGCGTACCGCTGTATCGCCGACAGCAATAGTTTAGGCGCCACGGTTATTCGGAGAAAGTCGTTCCGCGTTAGGCGAAACGGGCAGCCGAAGGTGCTGTTCATGTCGACGGAATGGAGGTAAAATGCAGACCATTCTGACCGGGAGCAAGGCACGCCCTTCGCCGCAGGATACCGGGATGCCCGACGCGAAACCCAGTGTCTTGGTGGTCGACGACGATCCGGAGTTTCGCGACTCGGTCGCGCGCCTATTGCGCTCGGTCGACCTGGAGACCAGCCATTTCTCCTCCGTTGCCGATTTTCTCAAGGCTAAGCTGCCGGAAGGCCCCACCTGTCTCGTGCTCGACGTGAGATTGCCGGGGCAGAGCGGTCTCGAGCTTCAGCGCGAGCTTGCCGCAGCGAACAGGCCGCTTCCGATCATCTTCATCACGGCGCACGCCGACATCCCCATGACCGTGCAGGCCATGAAAGGGGGCGCCATCGAGTTCCTCACGAAGCCGTTCCGCGATCAGGAGCTCCTCGACGCGGTCGAGGCCGGTATCTCGCGCGATCGCGTGCGCCGGGAGAGGGACAAGGCTTTCGGAGCGCTCAAGGAGCGTTTCGAGACGCTCAGCTCCCGCGAGCGCGAGATCATGTTCCAGGTCGCCGCCGGCCGTCTCAACAAGCAGATTGCCGGCGACATCGGCATCGCCGAGTCGACCGTGAAGGTGCACCGGACCAACTTGATGCGGAAGATGAAGGCTCGTTCCGTGCCTGAGCTCAGCCGAATGGCGGATATACTCAAGCCGACTTCCGAAAAGCCGCAACGCACCTAAGTCACACGCGCAACAGACACCGCCGTTATCCTCGATCGACGTTATGCCGCGACCGTCAAGCCTTCGGCGAGATGACGCGCGAGAGAATACCGAAACCGGCGATGACTCGACGCTCGCCATTGCTCTCCGAAAACCTGCGAGGGAATAAAAAAGTAACCAAAACAACTCAATTGATGTTCCGGCCGCGCTGACGCGAATCGACCTCCTCTCAGGACGATGCTTCATTTGTGTCTCCGGGGCCGTTCCACCGGCGGCAATCCGCTGAGCGATCTCGAATTTGATCGAGCGCGGAACAGTCGCTAAGCCTTGCAGCCCTCTCCATTGGCTTAGCATCGCCAACTACAAGTGAATCTCGCAGCGCCGCGGGCACAATGGATCATGGCGCCTCGAATCGCGGTGTTCGTGCTTGCAAACAGCAACTCTATCAGGAGATCAAAATGAGCAGGACCCTCGCGATCGCAATCGTGCTCGGGACGGTCGGTACCAGCATGTTGTCGATCCCGGCCCTGGCCAGCCTCGACTCCCAGCTCG
>NZ_JAFAVV010000388.1 GCF_019242285.1 Bradyrhizobium sp. | reverse complement strand
ATCCTGCCGATGTCGCTTGCAACGCTGCCGAGATCGCGACCTTGCACGCTGGCATAGATGTCGAAGACGGGCTGGATATTGGTCTGGTTTAGATTGGTCGGCACGCTGTCGCGTTGCAGCGTTGCGAGATTACTCAACAGCCCGGGGATCGGCGGACCATTGGCGGCGAGCTGGGTCGACACCGGCGTATTGCCGAGTTCGCCCAATGAACTGACCAGTTGCTGCGGCGTCTGGACCGCGATGTAGTACGGAATCCCGGACTTGGGATCGGTCCAGAAATTGGGCGTGACCTGTTCCGAGGAACTAAGGCTGGTATTGAGATCGTTGGCGACCGCTTGCGCATTGAGCCCCAATTGCAAGGCACGCGAGCGATCGATGTTGACCAGAAAGGCCGGCCCATCGAGCTCCTGCTGCAGATGCGCGTCGGCGATGCCGGGAATCTCGGCGACGCGACTCAGCAATTCGTGCGCGACGTGCAAATTGTTCGCGCGGTCACGCCCGACGACCCGCAGATCGATCTGCGCCGGCTGGCCGAAATTGAGGATCTGGGTGACCATGTCGGCGGCCTGGAAATAGAAGCTGACCGACGGGAAGGCAGCCGGCAAAACCTCGCGCAGCCGGCGCATATAGTCGGCGGTCGGCGCATGCCCTTCCTTGAGCGAGATCAGGATGACGCCGTCGTTGACGCCGATCGTCGAGCCGTCGGTGAAGGCAAGGTTGTAGACGCGCTGCGGCACCCCGATGTCGTCGACGATCAGGTCGCGCTCTTCTTCCGGGATGACCTCGCGGATCTTGTCCTCGATCTGCTCGAAGACGCGCTCGGTCGCCTCGATGCGGGTACCTGCCGGCGCGCGGACATGCAATTTGATCTGTCCGCCGTCGATGCCGGGGAAGAAGTCGCGGCCGACCTCGACAAACATGACGCCGCCCAGCGCAAGCACCAGCACCGCAATTACCGGGACAATCCATCGCCGTTTCAGCAGCAACGCCAGTACGCGCACATAGGCACGCCGAAACCGATCGAAACCGCGCTCCCACCTCCGGTGAAATCGCGCGAACCGGCCACCCCCGGCTTCCGTCCCGCCGTGCTGCTCGCCCTTCAACAACAGGCCGATGATGATCGGCGTCAGCGTGCGCGACAGCGCATAGGACGCCAGCATCGCGAACACGACCGCGAGCCCCAATGGCGTGAAGAGGAACTTGGCCGGTCCTTCGAGAAACACGACCGAGGTGAAGACGCAGCTGATCGCCAGCGTCGAGACCATCGTCGGCACCGCGATCCCGGCGGAGCCGTGCAATGTCGCCGCGGCAAGGCTCATGCCGATGCTGCGCAGCCGGTGCGTGTTCTCGATGGTCACCGTCGAATCGTCAACGAGGATGCCGACCGCGAGCGCCATGCCGCCCAGGGTCATCGTGTTGAGCGTATGACCCATAAAGTGGAGGATCACGATCGAGGTCAGGATCGACAGCGGGATCGACACCAGGACGATCAGGGTCGACCGCCACGAGCCGAGAAACAATAGGATCATCAGCCCGGTCAGCCCCGCCGCAATCGCGCCTTCGCGCAATACCCCGTCGATCGATGCGGTGACCAGTTTCGACTGATCGAAGAGCTCGTGGATGCCAAGGCCCGGCGGTGCCGCCTTGCGGGCGATCCTGAGCACCTTGCGCACGCCGTCGACGACCGCGACTGTCGAGGCATTGCCGTTCTTGAGGACGCTCAGCAATACCGAGCGCCGCCCGTCGGTACGCACGATGTTCTGCTGCACCGCCCAGCCGTCATGCACCTGGCCGACATCCTGCAGGAACACCGTCTGACCGTTGACGTATTTGACCGGGATGTCGTTGAGGTCGGCGATGCTGAGCGGCATCGCATTGGTGCGCACGGTGTATTGCTTGTCACCGATCTTGGCGAGACCCGACGGCAAGGTCAGGCTCTGCGCATTGACGGCATTGACCACGTCCGCCGGGGTCAGGCCTCTCGCCTGCAGTTTCAGCGGATCGATATCGACCATGATCTGCCGGTACTTGCCGCCGTCCGGGGTCGGGAAGGTGACGCCCGGGACCGGGGCAAGCTGCTGGCGCAGATTGTAATATCCATAGTCGTACAATTGCTGCTCGTTGAGCCGGTCGGATTTGAGGCTGAGCTGCAATACCGGGACGCTCGAGGCATCGTAGCGTACGATGATCGGCGGCTGGACGCCCACCGGCATCAGCTGGCGGATGTAATTGGTCCCCGCGACGATCTGCGAGATCGCGAGGTCGATGCTGACATCGGGCTGGAAATAGATCTTCTGTACCGAGATGCCGTTCAGGGTCTGCGCCTCCATGTTCTTGATGCCGGTCACGCTGGTGCTGATCGCGTACTGGCTGTAGGTGCTGATCCGCTGCTCGGTCTCCGGCGTGCTGAGGCCGGTGTACTGCCAGATCACCGACACCACCGGAATGTCGATCTCCGGAAAAATGTCCTCCGGCATCACGGTGATCGCCGACACGCCAAGAAACAGAATGAGGGCGGCGAGCACGTAAAAGGTGTAGGGGAACTTCAAGGCGAAGCGGACGATGCCCATCGCGATATCCTTGTCCTAGCGGTCGGCTGCCTGCCGATTATCGCGCGCGGCCTTTTCCGGTTATCCGCTGCGGGACCGGATGAGGGCGCTGGCGGTCGATGCGTCACCACGACGTTGCGACGGTAGGGCTGGCGTCAGGGTTCACGGCTCGCCCAATGGCACCCCGGCCATTTTTTGTAGCCTCATCGACCCGCGAGATTTGGTGACTGGCAGCCAGACGACAAACGAGAGTTCGTCGCCGATGCTTTAGAAATTTTCATCTGAATTTCGCCCGCCGACACATTGCGCCGAGGCTAACTTTCGGCCGGAGGATGGGCTTAATGGAGAAGTTGTTTGGGCGGAAACGCCGCACCGCCGACCCGCTGACGTCCTTTCTCGGGCACGCGCGGGAACGGGGAGGATGCGCCGATTTCCGTCATTCGCCGAAACCAGCCTGTACGATCCGATTTCCCCGAAGGACTAAACCGCTCCCGCGGTAATTTGTAGCAAGGGAAAGGTCTCGGGGAGTAGCAGAAGCAGGCGTCCTGTCTTGAGATTGAGGGGCTGAAGACCGCACCCAAGACAGGAGCCCCCAATGACCGACAAGGCCATCAGTCCGTTACGCCGGCGACTGATTGAGGACATGAC
>NZ_JAFAVV010000249.1 GCF_019242285.1 Bradyrhizobium sp. | reverse complement strand
CCGAGGTTCGTTGCCGACGTCACGGTTGCGGACTAGAAGATGAGATCGCTCGCGCTCCTCGCGGCGACGTTAGGGATCATGATCTCGGGCATGACCGCAGCAAGAACGACGGAACTGAAACTGGTCATCGGCGGCTCGCTGGCGCCGTTGATGAAGACGCTCGGTCCCGAATTCGAGCGGGCATCCGGCCACACGCTCTCGATCCATTTCGATTCCACGCCCAACGTCGTCAAGCTGATCAATGCCGGCGTGCCGCTGGATGCAGTGCTGGTGCCGGCCGACGTGTTCAGGGATGCGGACGCCAGAGGCCATTTCGTCGCTGACAGCATCGCCGACACCGCGCGCGTCGGCTTTGGCGTGATCGTCCGCGCCGGCGCACCGAAGTCTGATATCTCGACCGCTGAAGCCTTCAAGAAAACGCTGCTCGGCGCGTCATCGGTCGCCTCCACGCCGTCGAGCGCGGCCGGCAGCACCATCGCCAAGGTTTATGAGCGTCTCGGCATCGCCGCTGAGATGAAGGCCAGGACCAGGGCGCAAGCGATGCCGACGGACATCGCGCCTGCGGTCGCCAGGGGCGATGCGGAACTGGGTATCTTCCTGACTAACGTGTTCAACGCGCCTGATATCGAGCTGGTTGGCCCGTTTCCGCCCGAGTTGCAGCAGGAGTTGGTGTTCACCTCCGCCGTCGCCACAGGCGCCAGCGAAGCCGATGCGGCGAAAGCGTTCGTCGACTATCTGAAGACCCCCGCCGCGATTGCGGCGATCAAGGCCGCGGGCATGACGCCCGGCTAGACAGGACATGGCATGACCTCCCCTCGCCTCGCCACCTATTCCATCGATGGATCGATCCGATATGGCGCCGTCACCGATGCTGGCATCGTCGATCTCTCCGCCCGCTTCGCCAGCAGCTATCCGACATTGCGCGAGGCGATCGCGGCCGGCGCGCTTGCGAAACTCGTGGAAGACGTGACGCAGCATTCGGCCGATCATGCGTTGGATGCGATCACATGGCTGCCGCCGATTCCCGCACCGGAAAAGATCATCTGCGTCGGCGTCAACTATCCCGACCGCAACGCCGAATACAAGGACGGCTCGGACGCGCCGAAATATCCGTCGATGTTCATACGGACGCCGCGCTCCTTTGTCGGCCACGAGACGCCGCTGGTGCGGCCGCGTGTCTCCACGCAGCTCGACTATGAGGGCGAGGTCGCCATCGTGATCGGCAAGGCCGGCCGGCACATCCCGGAAAGCGCGGCGCTCGATCACATCGCGGCGCTCACGCTCTGCAACGAGGGCACGCTGCGCGACTGGGTGCGGCACGCCAAGTTCAACGTCACCCAGGGCAAGAATTTTGAATCCAGCGGCAGCCTGGGGCCATGGATCGTGCCTTATACGGATGAATCTCAGATCGCCGACATCCGCCTGACGACGCGGGTCAACGGCGAGACGCGACAGGACGACCGCACCTCGCGGCTGATCTTTCCGCTCCGCTATCTCCTGAATTACATCTCGACCTTCATCACGCTGGTGCCGGGCGACGTCATCGTCACGGGCACGCCGACCGGCGCGGGCGCCCGCTTCGATCCGCCGCGCTATCTCAAGCCCCGCGACGTCATCGAGGTCGAGGCGGAGGGCATCGGCACCTTGCGTAACGGCGTGGTCGACGAAGCGCAATAGCCTCAAAGAGAACGGACGACGCCATGACTTCCCTGACCGGCGGCGAAGCGATCATGAGCGGGCTCGTGGCCCACGGCATCGACACCGTGTTCGGCCTGCCGGGCGCACAGATCTACGGGCTGTTCGACGCCTTCCACCAGGCGCAGTTGAAGGTGATCGGCGCGCGCCACGAGCAGGCCTGCGGCTACATGGCTTATGGTTACGCGCGATCGAGCGGGAAACCCGGCGTGTTCAGCGTCGTCCCCGGCCCGGGCGTGCTGAACGCGGGCGCGGCGATGCTGACCGCGTTCGGCGCGAACGAGCCGGTGCTCTGCCTCACCGGCCAGGTGCCGACGCCATTCATCGGCAAGGGCCGCGGCCATCTGCACGAGATGCCGGACCAGCTCGCGACCCTGCGCACCTTCGTGAAATGGGCCGAGCGCATCGAATATCCAGGCGCCGCGCCGACGCTGGTCGCGCGCGCGTTCCAGGAGATGCTTTCGGGACGCCGCGGCCCGGTCGCGCTGGAAATGCCGTGGGACGTCTTCACCCAGCGCGGCGAGACGGCGGCGGCGCCCGTGCTCGATCCGTTCCCCGCGCCGCTGCCGGATCGCGACCGCATCATTGACGCGGCAAAGCTGATCGCCGCGAGCCGGACGCCGATGATCTTCGTCGGTTCGGGCGCGATCGAGGCGCGGGAGGAAGTCCGCGAGCTTGCCGAGATGATCGACGCGCCGGTGGTCGCCTTTCGGAGCGGCCGCGGCATCGTCTCCAACGCGCACGAGCTCGGGCTCACCATGGCCGCGGCCTACAAGCTCTGGCCGACGACGGATCTCATGATCGGCATCGGCACGCGGCTGGAATTGCCGACGATGTCCCGCTGGCCCTTCCGCCCCGACGGATTGAAATCGGTGCGCATCGACATTGATCCGTCCGAGATGCGTCGCGCGACGCCCGATGTCGCCATCGTCGCGGATGCCAGGGCCGGCACGGGCGAGCTTGTCGCCGCCGTCGGCAAGGCCGGCTACACCAGGACGGCCGGTCGCCGCGCCGCGATCCGCGAGGCCAGCGCGGTGGCGCTGAAGGAAATCCAGAAGGTGCAGCCGCAGATGGCCTATCTGAACGTGCTGCGTCAGGTGCTGCCATCCAACGCGATCGTCACCGATGAACTGTCGCAGGTCGGCTTCGCCTCGTGGTACGGCTTTCCGGTCTACGAGCCGCGCACCTTCATCACCTCGGGCTATCAGGGCACGCTCGGCGCGGGCTTTCCGACTGCGCTAGGCGCCAAGGTCGCCCACCCCGATACGCCCGTGGTCGCGATCACCGGCGACGGCGGCTTCATGTTCGCTGTCGCCGAGCTTGCGACCGCCGTGCAATACGGTATCGGCGTGGTGACGCTGGTGTTCAACAACAATTCCTACGGCAATGTGCGCCGCGACCAGCGCACACGCTTCGAGGGCCGTGTGGTCGCCTCCGACCTGGTCAATCCGGATTTCGTCAAGCTCGCCGAATCCTTCGGCGTCGCCGCGAGCCGCGTCACCTCGCCCAATCAGTTCCGTGCCGCGCTCGAGAAGGCGTTGGCGCATGACGGGCCATATCTGGTCGATATCGAGGTGCCGCGGGATTCCGAGACGACGCCCTGGACGTTCATTCACCCGGCGAAGCCTTGACGCCGAATTACCAGCATCAGCGTGCGCGGCGGAAGGTGAGATTGATGCGCCGGCGGCCGAGCCGCGCGTGCTCGCCGTCGGCGAGCGGCGCCACGCCGTGATACACGAGCCGCGATGGGCCGCCCCACACCACGACATCGCCGTGCCCCAGCCGGTAGCGCACGGTCTTGTCAGCGCGTTTCAGGCCGCCCCACAGGAAGATCGCGGGCAGGCCCAGCGACACCGAGACGATCGGCTGATCGTAATTTTTCTCGTCGCGGTCCTGATGCAGCGACAGTTTGGTACCCGGCTCGTAACGATTGATCAGGCATGCCTCCGGCCGGAAACCGGCAAAGCCGGCTTGCGCAGCGGCTTCCCCAGCCAGCTTACGAAAGATCGACGGCATGGCAGGCCACGGCTTTCCGGTGGTGGGATCGATCGCATCATAGCGATAGCCGCTGCGATCGGAGACCCAACCGAGACTTCCGCTATTGGTCATCGCCACCGACATCTGGTGGCCACCGGGCGTGAACATGCGGCGGAACGGCGATTGCGCCACGATGGCATCGATCGCGGCAATCAGCTCGCCGTCGATCGCGCGCGCAAAGCCGCGCAGCAGCCGCGCGCCGTCGGTCATGGCTTCCTCGGCCGGTCCGGCGCTGCCGATGCTCTCGAACAAGTCAGCCGTCATTTGGCATCATGAAAAATCACACCAACAGTGTGACGCTTGCCGGAGCGAAGGCGACTGACGCCGTGACGCAGGTTGACACGGTAAGCGCCGCGCGTGCCCTGCACAGGACGATGATGCACGGCAAAGGCCACCCCATCGCCCTGCCTGAGCGGCACCACTTCGGCGCGTGACTGCAGCCGGGGCCGCTGCTCGGTCAGTACGAACTCGCCGCCCTCGAAATCGCGGCCCGGCTCCGACAGGAGGATCGCGACCTGGAGCGGGAACACGTGCTCGCCATAGAGATCCTGGTGCAGGCAGTTGTAGTCGCCCGCCTCGTATTGCAGCAGCAGCGGCGTCGGTCGCGTCTGGCCCGCGTCGTGGCAGCGCTTCAGAAAAGCCTCGTGACGATCGGGATAGCGGATGGCGATGCTCATCGCCTCGTTCCAGCGGTTGGCGACTCCTTGCAGCCGGGCATAAAGCAATGGCCGCAGTTCCGCGATCAGTTCGGGCAGCGGATAGGCGAAATATTTGTACTCGCCGCGGCCGAAACCGTGACGACCCATCACGATACGGCTGCGGAACTGTGCATCATCAGGATAGAGCGCAGCCAACGCGCTACATTCCCCGGCCGTGAGCAAGTCTCTCAGGACGGCGCAACCCTGCGCATCGAGATCGGTTTCGGCTTGCGTCCAGTCCACCGCGCCAACGCGGGCGGTGATATCCAAGGACGGAACCGGGCGGACCGTTTTGGCTGTGGCTTTCATGCCTGCAAATCTGGAGGACGACAGCCCCTTTTGCCACCCGATTCCCGATAGTTCCGTCGTCATTGCGGAGCGAAGCAATCCATGGTTCAGCGCATACCGACGGATGGATTGCTTCGTCGCTTCGCTCCTCGCAATGACGGCGCTATCCTCTCACTGGAAGAATGATCACGTCATAGGCGTGGCGAAGGCTGCGTTTCAGCACGGGATCTTCGAGCTCGTACTCGAAGCGATCGGCGGCGCGGATGCCGCCCTTGGCGGCGAAGGTGCCGCCGAACATGGCGCAGCCGTCCGGCAATTTGCCGTCCTCGAAACCCTGCCGGAGCAGATCCTCGACCGGCAGTATCTCGTCGAGCGTGCCCTCCTGGTAGAGCTCGCGCTTGCCGCTGATCCAGGCATGGGCGCGCAGCACGAGCTGGTCCCAATGGCCGATGACATCCTCCAGCTCCCAGAGCACGGACGCGAGCGGCTTGTCGCACATCTGCTTGGAGACGGTGATGTTGTAGCTTTCCACCTTGCGGTCGGTGTGATCGGAACCGAGACCCACGAAGGTGCGGCCCTGCCATCCGATCAGCACGAACTCGACCTCGCCGCTGGAATGATGGCCGCAGACCTCGATCGAGTTGTCCTGGGTCAGCCGCCGCGCCGAGACGCGATAGTAGATCGGGGTCGAGACCGGGCGGGCGATGCCGATGGCCTCCAGCTCGGCGATGTGCTTGTCGCGGGCCACCGGGTCGCGGCCGGTCCAGCCGGCGATCACCGCCTGGTCGATGGCAAGGGTCAACGGAGTGGTGGTGCCCTGGGCGTCGACAGTGAAGGTGAGGTCAAACATGGATGGCGCCTTCCATTCCGGCGGCGAGCTCGAAGATGCGGCGGTCGGCGCCGCCGGGCGCCGCCAGCATCAGGCCGACCGGCGCCTCGCCCTCGCGATGGCAGGGGATCGAGATCGCGCAGCCGTCGATCATGTTGATCATCGAGGGATTGCGCAAGGCGCGCATGTTCTCTCTGGTGTACGCCTTGTCGTCGGCGAGATCGGCGATGCGCGGAGGCGTGTTGGCGGTGGTCGGCAACACCAGCGCATCGTACGGCGCAAGCCGGGCCGCGGCGCGCGCAATCAGCGACCGCCGCGCGGCGACAATGTCGATGTAGTCGGCAGCACTCATGCCCTCGCCGCGCAGGATACGAACGGCGACGCGCGGATCGTAGGTGTCGCCCTTGCTGGTGATCAGATAGCGGTGCCAGGCATAGCTTTCCGCCGCCGAGAAACCGCCCTTGCCGTTCATGACGCCGATATCGAGGAATTCAGGCATCTCGATGTGCTCGATCAGCGCGCCCGCGCGCGACAGCGTTTCCAGCGTCCGCTCGAATGTCTTGGCGACCGCCTCGTCCAATTCGTCCATCACGACCGTCATCGGCACCGCTAGCCGCATGCCCTTGATCGGGCGGGGCGCAAGCGGCGCGATCGGCTCGTTGGCCAGCACGGCATCGAGGATGGCGCAGCATGACACCGAATTGGCGAGCGGTCCAAAGCTGTCGAGCGACGACGACAGCGGCACGCCGCCGTCGAGCGGCACGCGGCTTTGCGTCGGCTTGTAGCCGACGATGCCGTTGAAGGCCGCCGGTATCCGGCAGGAGCCGCCGGTGTCGGTGCCGAGCGCGCCATAGGCCATGCCGTCGGCAATCGAGACCGCGGCGCCCGAGGACGAGCCGCCCGGCACGTGGCCGACCTTGCGCTGCCAGGCGCCCTTCGGCGTGCCGTAATGCGGATTGATGCCGATGCCTGAATAGGCAAACTCGGTCATGTTGGTGCGGCCGATCACGATGAAGCCGGCGCGGCGCAGCCGGGCGACCGCGGGCGCATCATTCTCGGCGGGCGCGGAATCCGCCAGCGCGCGCGAACCGGCGCGGGTCACCTGCCCCTTGATGTCGAACAGGTCCTTGATCGAGACGGGAATGCCGGCGAAGCGCGACGGCGCCGCATTGGCCTTGCGCAGCCGGTCCATCGCGTCGGCAGCCTCCAGCGCAGCTTCCTTGTCGACATGGATGAAGACCCGCCGGCCTTCGCCGGCCGGATCGGCGATCCGGGCGAGACACTCCTCCGTCAGTCTTCGCGCGCTGGTGCGGCCTGTCTCCAGATCATCGGCGAGCGCGGGAAGGGTCGGATGAGGCATGAAGGTCTCGCCTGGTCAGGAGTGATCGGAAGGCGCCTCGATCTCCAGATCGAGCAGCGCCGAGCTAAGCGATTTGCCGTGGGCATCGAGCGCCAGCGAGCGCGTCACGCCGCCGCCGAGCGCGTAGCTCATCACGAAATTCAGCGCCGCGATGTTGGGCAGCTCGTAGCGCACCACCTCGCCCTCGGCGACGCCGGCGAAATGCGCCTTCACCCGCGCCGCCGTGACCTGCTGCAGGAGCAGTAGATAGTGCTTCGGGTCGAAGGCGATCACGGAGATGTTGGAGGTGTTGCCCTTGTCGCCGGTACGGGAATGGGCGAGCTCGCGCAGCTTCATCGCTTCAGCCCTCGACGAACTGCACGCGCGGCTTTGCCAATTCGCGCGGCAGCAGCACGGACGCAACCGCGACGACGTCGCGCGCCGACTTCCAGGCACCGCCGCCGCCGGCTGGGCCGTTGGTGTAGAGCGTCTCGACCTCGTTGCCGATCCGGATCGCTTCCTTGAGGGTCTCGGTGCGGCCGGCGACGCGGACACGCACCTCATAGGGCTCGTTGGCGTGGGCGGAGACCTGCGGACCGTGCAGGGAATCGACTCCGATCAGATCGAAGCGCAGCTCACTCGCGGCGACACCGGTCAATTTCAGCCGCTCCCGAACGATGTCAAGCGCCAGCCGCCCCCGCGCCAACGCGCCGGGACCGGCATAGGAGATCTGCCCCTCGCCGATGAAGCTGTCGACATAGCCGACCGAGACTTTCAGCGTCCCGGTGCGCCTGGTGCCGCGGCCGCCCGAGAGGCGGACGCGATCGGGCGCGATCTCTTCCACTGTCACCTGGGAGAAATCCGCCACCACGTCCGGCTGCAAATACTGTGTCGGGTCATGCACCTCGTAGAGCAACTGCTCCTTGCAGGTCTGCGCGGTGATCGCACCGCCAGAGCCTGCGACCTTGGTCAGCAGCAGCGAGCCGTCCTCGCCGACCTCCCCGATCGGGAAGCCGAGCCGCGCCAGATCGGCGACATCCTTGTAGCCGGGATCGGCGAAATAGCCGCCGGTGACCTGTCCGGCGCATTCGAGCAGGTGACCGGCGACGGTGCCCTGCCCCAGCAGATTCCAGTCGTCCATCGCCCAATCGAAGGCATGGATCATCGGCGCCAGGAACAGCGCGGGATCGGAAGCGCGGCCGGTGATCACCACGTCCGCGCCTGCGCGCAGCGCCTCGGCCATCGGCTCGGCGCCGAGATAGGCATTGGCGGAGAACAGGCGATTGCCGAGCTGCCGGACCGTGCCGTCGAACTCCAGGATCGGGAAGTCGGCGGCCTTGCAGGCCTCCAGCACGTCGTCGCCGACAACCGCCGCGATCTTCAACGTCGACAGCCCGAGCGAGCGCGCGATCTCGGCGGTCTTGCGCGCTGCGGCTTCCGGATTGGCCGCGCCCATGTTGGTGACCATCCTGATGCCCTTGGCGGCGCAGAGCGGCAGCACCGTGCGCATCCGCTCTTCCAGCAGCGGATCGTAGCCGCTGTCGGGATTCTTCATCCGCGCCTGCTGCGCCAGCGCCACCGTGCGCTCGCCGAGGCACTCGAACACGAGGTACTGGATCTCGCCCTTTTCGGCGAGCTCGACCGCGGGCTCGATACGGTCGCCCGAATAGCCGGCCCCGGAACCGATCCGGATGGTGCGCATCATGTCAACCCGAAATAGGCGCGGTGCAATTCCTCGTTGCCGCTCATCTCGGCCACCGTCCCGGAGAAGCGGATGCGCCCGCCCTCCAGCACGAAGACGCGGGTCGCGACCTCCAGGAAACCGATATTCTGCTCGGCAATCAAGAGGGCCAAACCGCGCCCGCGCAGATCGCTCAGAATCCGGATCACTTCCTTGACAAACAGCGGCGACAGCCCGGCCGAGGGCTCGTCCATCACCAGCAATCTGGGCTCGGCCGCAAGCGCCTTGGCGATGCCGAGCATCTTGCGCTGGCCGCCGGAGAGGCTGGAGGCCGGGTTGCGGCGCTTCTCCCGCAACGCCGGGAACAGGCCGTAGAGCTCCTCGACCCGCGCACCGGAATGGGCATGGCCCAGCGCCTGCGCGCCGATCCGGATGTTCTCCTCGATCGAGAGATCGGGAAACACCGCCAATTCCGACATGTAGGTCATGCCGCGCCGCATCCGGTCGGAGGAACGCATCCGCGTCAATTCCTCGCCACCGAGCCGGATGCTGCCGTGGCGCGCGTCGACCAGGCCCACCAGCGATTTCAGGAACGTGGTCTT
>NZ_JAFAVV010000153.1 GCF_019242285.1 Bradyrhizobium sp. | reverse complement strand
GCGGGTGTCCTTCCACTGCACCGAGGCGGCCTTGGCCAGGATGGTGATGCCGCGCTCGCGCTCCAGGTCGTTGGAATCCATCGCGCGCTCCGCCACCTTCTGGTTCTCGCGGAAGGTGCCGGACTGCTGCAGCAGGCGGTCGACCAGCGTGGTCTTGCCGTGGTCGACGTGGGCGATGATGGCGACGTTGCGGAGGTTCATGAGTTGCGTCTTCTGATCAGGTCATGGAGGCCCCAAAGCGTCTCGCGCGGGCCCAAAAAGGAAGCCCGGCCAAAGGACCGGGCACCGTTCATGCGTTTGCGGCGCAATATATGCAGAAAAGGCTAAAAAACAATGGCTTGTTGAGGCGTTGGGACGCCGAATTTGACGGCCGTATTCCTTCGGTGCGTTGTCACGCGCCCGTCATGAGCGGAAGCCGCGGATCACGTTCCAGATCAGCATCACGCCGGCAAAGCCGATCGCCAGCCCGACCAGAACGAAAGGCAGTACCCCGATCTCGTCATGCCGCTCGGTCAGCGCCAGGCCGCCGAAAAACAGCGCGCAAAGGCCCGGCAGCAGCATGATGATCCCGACGATGAGCAGGATTGCGGTCAGGCAGCCGCTGCGCTGTTCCGGGCGTGGGCCCGATGGCGGCATCGAAGGCGGCGTTGCACCGGTCGGAGGCATATCGCTCATCGCTCGACCCGCTCCCTGTCGCCATAAGTCCGGCCCGTGAGCTCGGCGCGGATGCGATCGATCATGCCATTGCGGTAGAACAGGTTGTAGGTGTCGAACGGGATGATGCTGCCGTCCGGCGTCACGAAGTGGATGCAGGAGCGCTTGACGTTGCCGACGCAGAAATTGAAGCGATCGAGAAACTGCACGATGGTGACGCGGAAGACGTTCTCGTAGCTGAGTCCGTCCGGCACCTGGAAGGTCGGCAGGCAGCACAGCAATTCGGCGACTCGGTCGGAAGTGTTCAACGGTCCCGACGATAGCGAGAACAGGTCGATGAATTTTTCCCGGAGCACCGGGTATTTCTCCGGGCTGATGGTGTTGGGCATCACCGCGAGCAGTTGCTCGCGCGGGATCAGCGAGGTCAGCGGCAGCACGGTCGGGCCGTTGCGGAGGCCGTAGCCGATCGAGATGCTTTCGGGATTGCAGGGCAGCGGGATCATGTCGGCGTCGCCGAACACGCCGGTCTCGACCACGCGCCTGCGGATCTCCGACAGCATGATGCGATCGGCATCCTTGTCGAAATTCTGGTTGCGCCCGGCATCCTGGACCGGCTGGAGGGTGACGCCGCGCACGCATTTCCAGGTCAGCGCGTGACGGACGATGTCGCCGATCTCGTGGTCGTTGACGCCGCGCTTGACCGTGACGACCAGCGTGGTCGACAGATTGTGCCGCTCCAGGTTTTCCAGCGCCTGCTGGCGGACCTTGCGCAGGTCCGCGCCGCGCAGGTTGATCAGCGCATCGCGTTGCAGCGAGTCGAATTGCAGGTAGATTTCGAAACCGCGCCGGTTCTCCGCCAGCCGCGCCACGAAATCCGGTTCGCGGGCGATGCGCAGGCCGTTGGTATTGATCATGACATGGCGGATCGGCCGGGCGCGCACGGCGGCAAGGATCGCGAAGAAATCCGGATGCAGGGTCGGCTCGCCGCCCGAGATCTGCACCACGTCCGGTTCGCCTTCGCTCGCGACCAGCGCGTCCAGCATCGCCTCGATTTTCGCCAGCGGCGCAAAGGAGGTGCGTGCCGGCGAGGAGTCGGCGAAGCAGACCGGGCAGGTGAGGTTGCAGTGCTCGGTGATCTCGATCAGGGCCAGGCAGGAATGCTGCTCGTGATCGGGGCACAGGCCGCAATCATAGGGGCAGCCATATTCGGTGTGCCGCTGCAGCGTCAGCGGACGGTCGCCTGGCTTGATGAAATCCTTGCACAATCGCCAATAGGCGGCGTCCGTCGACACCAGGGTCGACTGCACGCCGTGCTGCCGGCAGCGCTTCTCGTACCAGACCTCACCATCGCGAATCTGGATCTTGGTCGGCACCAGCGCGAGGCAGGTTTCGCAGAGCGACTGGGTCTGGCCCCAGAAGATGTAGGGGCGGGACTTACGCAGCGGCGCGTTCATGGTTCAATCTTGCGGAGGGCGCCGTCGCCAGCATGGCGGCCGCGTACAGGAGGACGAGCAGGGAGAGCAGGTGGAACAGGCTGAAGGGTCCGATCAGTCTGCCATAGGGCTTGAGAAACTCCCAGAAGAAGCGCTGCAATCCGTACCAGCCGAGCGCCAGATAGAAGCCGTTGGCGATGACGAAACCGTCGCGCCGGAACACCGCCACGACATAAAGGATGGCGAATGCCGCCATCGCCAGGCTTTCATAGAGCTGCACCGGGTGGCGGAGGACGCCGTCGCCGAAATCATGGCCCCAGGGCAGCGGCGTGGGCGTGCCATAGGTGAAATCGTCGAGACCGGCGAGGTAGCAGCCGATCCGACCGATGGCTGTGCCGAGGGCGAGCGGCAACGCGAACCGGGCGCCGGTGCGTTGGGTGATGCCGGCCCGCCATTTGTAGAGCTCGATCGCGGCAATGCCGCCGGCGAGCGCCCCCTCGATCGAGCGCGCGATCCCCGATTGGCCCGACAGAAACAGGTTCAGCGTGCCGAACAGATAGGCGCCGACGCCGGCGCCGAACAGCAGCACCGCGATGTAAGGAAGCTCGAACGACTGCTGCGGAAACTGCAGACCGCGCATGCGCGACAGCCACCAGGCGGCTGCGACAGCCACAAGCCATGCCGCGATGTCGAAAATGGTATGAAGAACCGCCCCGCTCATGAACGGGATAGTATCGTGGTTCGCGCGACGCCCGCCAGTCCGGCATCTGCGGACGGATCAATTGCCGTTTTCCGGGGTGGGATAGACCCCGCGCAGCACCTCCTCGAAATGGTTCTTGACCTGCTCGTTGCAGAGGCAGCAACGGAGCCGCAACGCCTCGCGGTTGCGCACCAGGATCGAGCCGCGGCGCGTCTCCAGAACGCCTTCCGCCTTGAAGCTCTGCATGACCCGGCTGGCATAGGAGCGGCCGACACCGAGCAGGGTGGCGAGCTGCTCATGGGTCAGCGGCACGATGTCGGAGCCGTCGGTGCGCTCCATTGCCGACAGGATCCATTTCGCGGTGCGCTGCTCGATGGAATGGATGGCGTTGCAGGCAGTGGACTGGAAGATCTGCGCCAGCATGCAGTCGGCATAACGCGAGAAGATGTTGCGCAATGTGGCCGAACGGGCCTTGGCCGCTTCCAGCTTGCTGATCGGCAGCCGCGCGAATGGACCGCCGAACTTGACCAGGATGCGGGTATAGGCCGGCAGAAAGCCGTGGCTGACGATGCCGCCAACCGCGCCTTCGCGGCCGATCAGGATGGTCTCGACGTCGCGACCATCCTCGTTGGGCACGACGTAGGACACGAGGCTCGGGCCGCAGGGAAAATAGACGGTCTCGACGTCGTCGCCCGGGCTGTAGAACAGATCGGTGGCCCTGGCCTGGACGGTGGCGAGATAAGGCTCGATCAGCGCGAAGTCCGCCCGGTCGAGCCGGCGCAACAGGTTATTGAACGGGCGGCCGTCAACTTCGGCCGCCGCGTCGGGCCGCGTAAGCATGGGAACTCCTCGTTTCCCCATCAAGCGAGGATAGGCGATCTGGTTCCCGGTTTATGTCCACAAGTGCACAGACTCGGCTGCATGGAATGTGGTCGGTTGCGTGCGGAACCCGTCGATGCGCTCTGGGCTCGACAGCGGATGGTCCGGATCGGCCTTGCAACCCCAACTCCCCCGGCGTGACAATGGACTCCGCGTCCCCAGACGGCTTGCCCGGCAACATCCTGGTTGTCGAAGATGATCCGATCATCGCGCTCGATTTCGAGGACACGATCCTCGGCTTCGGCGTGAAGGCGGTGCGGACCGCCGGCAACGTCGCGACCGCGCTCGACATGATCGAGGCGCATGCCCCGGATTTCGCGCTGCTCGATGTCGGGCTGGTGCGGGGGCACAGCTTCGCCGTCGCCGAACGGCTCGCGGCGCTCGAAATTCCATTTGCCTTCGTCACCGGCTATGGTGCCGATCGCGTGCCGGCTGCGTTTGCGGACCGTCCGCGCCTGCCGAAACCATGTTCGCGCGAAGCGCTGCTGGCGGCATTGCAGCAGTCTTTCAAGACCGATTAGTCCAGCCCTTTCGACGCCGACTGCCGAATGCAGAGTTCGGCGAGATCGGCCTCGACGCCGCCGAAAAACGTTCCGGGCCCGGCCCTGAGAACCGGGCCTCGCATGATCGAGGCAGATAACGCCGCGCTCGATTGATCGGACAGCTCGCGGAAGCGATCCAGTGCCGCCGATTTGCTCTCGGCAACGAATTTGTCGAGCCCTTCCTCGGTAGCGTCAGTCGGATCCTTGCTCCGCAGTTCGTCATTCGCGGTCGCGGCCGGCGATACCGACGCGAGCTTGATGCGCTTGAGCAAGACATAGCGATCGAATCGTTCGAAGATGGCATTGAGCAGCTTGGCCTGCCGCAGCGGTTCGGCCATTGCCAGATACTGCTTCACGTCCGCATCCTGCTTCAGCTGCTCCAACTCGTCGGAGGCAGAAAATCGTTCGGCGTAGACCTTGAGATCGAAGAACGAGCTCACGATTTCCGTGTAGCGCATGCCCAATTTGATGAAGAGATCGTGGCCGCGCGCTTCGAGCTCGGTCGGCTCCAATCCCTTGGCTTTCAGGCAGGCTGGATCGGCGCTCCTGAGCAGCGACCTTCCGAGTTCGGCCGTGAGAGCCTTGCCGTAGTCGGACGCAAACGCGTCGCGCACGAGCGCCACGCGCTCGGCCCGCGTCTGGAGAGGCTGTTGCGCCAAAGGCATGGACCCAAGGGCGAGCAGAAACACGGCGGTGAGAACCGATCTACGGGATGGCACGTCGTCGACTCGAGAAACCAGGCCCGGCCCGGGACCGGGCCTGACATGGTCGCCGGAACTGCCCGCGCGGTTCATCGATTGATGAAAATTACGCCTGCTTCGGGTCGAGCGTGGTCGACCACAGCGCGACGTCGGCGCGGTCGCGCAAGGTCACCGTCATCTGGCCGGTCGCGCCTTCGATCTTGACATGGCCGAAGAACTGCATGCCGGCGGACGGCGGCAGGTTCTGCTTGTCCGGTCCCGGCGCCTTCACGAAACGGACCTCGGGGCCGAACGTGTTGTCGAGCTCGTTCGGTCCGAACGTGCCGGCGTGCAGCGGTCCGGAGACGAACTCCCAGAACGGCTCGAAATCCTGGAACTGCGCCTTGTCGGGATTGTAGAAATGCGCGGCGGCATAATGCACGTCCGCGGTGAGCCAGACCGTGTTCTGGATCGGCGCGGTCTTGATGAAGCGCAGGATCTCGGCGATCTCGAGCTCGCGGCCGCGCGGCGGGCCGTCGCCCTGCGCGAAGGCTTCCGAGCCCTTTCTGTTGGCCGCATCGTCATAGACGATCAGGCTGAGCGGCATGTCGGAGGCGATCACCTTCCAGGTGGCGCGCGAGTTCAACAGCGCGCGTTTCAGCCAGCGCATCTGCTCCGGCCCGATGAAATAGGAGTCCGGACCGTAGATCTCCTGCAGGTTCGGCCCGTTGGGACCGCGATAGCTGCGCTCGTCCAGCATGAACACGTCGAGATGCGGGCCGTAGCTCAGGGTGCGATAGACCCGGCCGGGCTCGACGATGCTCTCGCGCATCGGGTACATCTCGTGGAAGGCGCGCGCGGCGCGCGCCGCCAGCAGCGTGATGTTGCGCTCCTTGTAGGCCGCCGGCAGGTCCTTCGAGAGCGACCAGTTGTTGGTGACCTCGTGGTCGTCCCACTGCACGAAGATCGGGACCTCGGCATTGAAGGCCCGCAGATTGTCGTCGAGCAGATTGTACTTGTGCGCGGCGCGGTACTCGTCCAGCGTCTCGGCGACCTTGGCTTTCTCGGGAATCGTGATGTTCTTCCAGATCTTGCCGTCGGCGAGCTTCACTTCGGAGCGGATCGGATTGTCGGCATAAATGGTGTCGCCGGAATGGATGAAGAAGTCCGGCCGGTTCTTGCGCATCGCCGCGTAGGAGAGCATGCCGCCGTCGTCGGGATTGATGCCCCAGCCCTGGCCGCCGACGTCGCCGCCCCAGACGAAGCTGACGTCGCGGCGGTCCGACGGCGCGGTGCGGAAACGGCCGACCACCGGCTCGCTTTCGACCGAGGTGTGGGCGAGATCGCGAAAGCGGATGCGATAGAAGATGTCCTGTCCGCCCGGCAGGTCCTCCAGCAGCATCTTGGCGGTGAAATCGCTCTCCGGCAGGGCGGCGATCGGCGGCAGCGCGCGAACCTTGCTGAAGGATTCGGTGGTCGAGACCTCGACCAGCATCTGCGACGGCCGGTCGGCGCGCGCCCAGACCACGCCACCGTCGGTCCCGACGTCGCCGGATTGCACGCCGTGGGTCACGATTGGCCGATCGGCGGCGCGGCTGAGATAGGGTATCGCGATGGTGCTGACGCCGGCGGCAGCCGCGGTGGAAAGGAAGCGCCGACGGGAGAATCCGCCGAGCGGTTTGCGGGGCATGCGAAGGGTCACGAAAGGCCTCCTCGGTTGTCGCCAGGATACGGCAACAGAGCTAGAAAGCTTTGATGACGCCCCGATTACAGCCCTGCGATGGTTTACGACGGCAAGCCAGGGCTTAAAGCGCCCCGGTGGCGCGGAAGGAGGCGCCGGCGCGCTGCAGGCTTTGCGGCATGGCGATGAGCAGCGCACGGCGGTCCGCGACCGCGTTATGGAACTGTTCGAGCGCGACGTTGAAGGCCGTGAGCGAAGCTTCCTCGATCACGCCGCGATCGAAGCAGAGCAGGGTCGCGCGCAGGATTCCATCCGCCTCCTCCTGCATGCGATCGAGCTCGTCGGCCGAATCGCAGCGGCGTGCCGCCGGAATCATCTCGAGCAGCCGCTCGCGCAACGATGTGTTGGTCTCGCGCTCGTCCTTCTTGAGGTAGCCGGCGAGCCAGGCGCCCAGCGAGCCCATCGCCGACAGCGCCATCAGGCTCCACCAGATGTAGTCGCTGTAGCGGTCGAGGAAGGTCTTCTCCTCGCCATCGACGAAGGCGGCCGCGCCGGGGTGCACCGGCACCACTGCGTCCTTGTCGGTGTCGGGGGTCTCGATCTTCGCGGCGAGCGGGAATTCGTGGATGAGCTGCCGCCGGACCGAGAACAGCTGGCGGGCAAAGGCGGCGACCGTGGTGTCGGAAAGGCCCTTGCGCGCGACGATGTGGTGGTCGAAGCCGATGGTCTTCACCTCGTCGTCGGGTTGGGCGGGCGAGCCGCCGAGGCTGCCGGCGGGGATCAGGGAAGCCTCGTAGGCGGGACGGTTCTGTGCGATCGCCTCAGCCGCGTCGATGGCGAGGAATGTCGGCGTGCCGTCGCGGGCCGACGCTGCGATCGCGTCTGCGATCAGCCTGCTGTTGATCGGACCGGCCGCGAGATAGGCATCCGCCTTCTGTCCCCGAATGGCTTCGGCGCTGTCGGTCGCCGGGAGCTGGGCGATGTCGACCTTGCCGGGATCGACGCCATATTGTTGCAGGATGATCTTCAGGAGGTTCGCATTGGCCTCGGTGCGGCCGATCACGCCGACGCGACGGCCGGCGAGCTGGCCGACCTTGGTGATGCCGGATTTCCGGCCCCTGCCTTTGGCCGTGACGGTCCAGAGCACCACGACGTTCTTGCGCAGCGTGGCGACGGCCTGCGCGTTCTTGGGCACGTCGAGGTCGCCGCGGATCACCGCGAGGTCGACCTTGCCTTGCGCCAGCGCTTCGGCGCTCGCGGCCGCGCTGTCCGTCGGTACCGGCTTCAGCCGCACATAGCTATGGGTCCGGTTGAGATGTTGGCCCAGCGCCTGGATCAACTTGAGATCGTCGCCGGCGGGGCCGACCGCGATCCGCAGCGAAACCGGACGCATTTCCAGATAGAAGGCACCGGCTACCGCAGCGACGAGGGCGAGCAATCCGGCGCTGGTCGCGAGCACCAACCTGCGGCGCGTGGGTGCCCGGCGTGACGACAGCGGCTCGGCGGCGGAATCCTCGGACATCGACCTCGTTGAAGCTCAAATTCATCGTGCCGGTGGCGTAAGCTACCCCCTCATACCAAATCCCGTGCGTGAACGAGGTTACATCTGCGTCATGGTTGCCGGAAAGCGGGACGACCTCGGAACCGCTCGGCGCGGCGGAGATTGCGGTAGAGATACACCAGCGAGACGGAGCAGCATCATGGTGGAGAGGTTATCGGCACAAGCGCGACAATCGGCGCTCGACGGGTTGCAGGGCTGGAAGGAGGTCGCCGGCCGCGAGGCCATCGCCCGCAATTTCACGTTCCGGGATTTCAACGAGGCGTTCGGCTTCATGGCCCGGGTGGCGCTGGTGGCCGAGAAGAATGACCACCACCCGGAATGGCGCAACGTGTACAGGACGGTCGAGGTGGTGCTGGCAACCCATGACGCCGGCGGCGTCACCGCGCGTGACATCGAGCTTGCCAAGGCGATGAACACGATCGCATCCCAGCTCGGCGCGCAATGATCCCGTCCGCGCCATCTTGCCGCGGCGAGGCGCGATCACCAGATTTCAGGCTGCGATGGAGGAGCCGAGCGATGGCAACCGATCACAGCGTCGGATTCGAGCCGGCCGAGCGGCTGGCGCAGGACCGCGAAAGCGTGCGCCGGCGCTTCTGGATCAAGCTGAAGAAGGTGGCGGCGAAGCTGCCCTTCACCGAGGACCTGCTCGCCGCCTATTACTGCGCCTTCGACAAGGAGACGCCGCGTCATGTCCAGGTCACGCTGCTCGGCGCGCTGGCCTATTTCATCCTGCCGTTCGATTTCCTGCCCGACATGATGCCGGTGCTCGGCTTCACCGACGATGCCGCCGTGCTTGCCACGGCGATCCGGCTGGTGGCGAGCCATATCACGGATGATCATCGCGCCGCGGCCCGCGCGGCACTGAAGCGGGGCATCGAGCCGGAGAACGAAGGCAGTTGATGGCTTGAAAGAATTCAGCCCGGCCGATCAGGCCGGGCTGAACCGTCCGCCTCCCCCCGCTTAACGCGGTCTTTGAACCTGTGGCCGCACCGCGGCCGTCGTCGGCGCGGCGACCGGCTCCTGCGCCTTGGCGTTCTGCGCCTCCCATGCCTGGTACTGCTTGAACAGCGCCTCGCGATCGGACTCCGAATTCATGTTCTTCGCGACCGGGCTCTGCTTGAGGAATTCCTCGAAGCGGCTGCGCGCCGCGCCCCCGACCCCGTGCTCGTCCAGCCACTGCTTCGCGTAGGGCAGGCGCTGCCAGCCCGGCAGCGGCGCCGTCAGCGAGACCTCCTTCCACTTCGGGTGGAACGGCGGGTTCTGGAAGGTCGGGAACTTGGTGAAGAACGCATCCACGAACAGCGAGAGCTTGCGGTAGCGGTCGGTGTTGGGCGCCCAATTATAGGCCGCGAGCACCGCCGGCACCGCGATGGTGTCGACCGTCTCGCCTTCCGCGATCAGGTTCGGGTAGTCCTTCGCGGTCATGCTCGCTGGCAGGTAGTCGCCCTGCAACGGCCGGTCGTAGTCCACGGTGACGAGGTGGAAGCGGCCGTCATTGACGAAGTTGCTGACCGACTTGTAAGGCTTGCCGCCGACGACGATGACGGCGTCGAGCTCGCCCTTCTTCAATTTCTCCATCGCGATGCGCTGCTCGATATAGGCGAAGTTCGCCTTCAGCCCGAGCCGCTCAAACACGGTGAGCGCCGTCACGAAGGTGCCGCCATCCGGCAGGTCGACGCTGATCCGCCGGCCCTGGAGGTCCTGCAGGGTCTGGTAGTTCTTCGGCGCGATGACCTGCATCTCTTCATTGTAGAGCTTGGTCACATAGGTGAACTGTTTCTTGATGTCCTTGGCGTAGCCCTTCTTCTCGAGATAATCGAGCGTGTCGCCGCGCACGATGCCGAGGTCGACGCCCTGCAGGAACAGGATGTCGGCGACGCTCTGCACCGAGCCACGGCCCACGATCGGCAGGATCCGCAGCTTGTTGCCGTCGTCCAGCACCGAGGACAGGTCCGCCCCGAACTGGACATAGGTGCCGCCGATCGTGCCCGAGATCAGCGTCACCGTGTTGGCGTTCAGCGCCTGCTTGGTCGTCGTCGAGCCGAAATTGAAAATCGCCTTCAGGCTGTCGCTGACCTTCGCCGGGTCATAGTCGTCCGCGCGCGCCGCGAAGCCGCACGCCATCGTGATGGCAACAATTGCCAATCCAACCAAACGTCGCATGTGTTCCCGTTCCCCTTGGTTCCGATCGTCAGTTCTGCAGCCGCGCGAGCCGGCGTTGCGCGTCGGCCGAGCCGAGCGCGGCGGCCTTTTCGTACCAGGCGCGCGCCGTCGCCATGTCCGGCGTGACGTTGCGAACGTCCTGCGTCCCCAGCATCTCGGCGTCATAGGTCTGCGCCAGCAGGAAGGCGGCCGTCACGTCCGGCGCATTGGCCGCGCGCTTGAGCAGCAGCCTCGCGGCCGGGATGTCGCCGGACGCGAGCAACTCCCGCGCCCGCCTCATCAGCGAGGAAACCTCCTCAGGATCGATGCGCCTGGCCGGAGCTGCGACCGGGGGCGGCGCGACGGCCGTGGGGGCGACCGCAACCGGAGCAACCGGCGCCGGCGGGGGAGCCGCCGCGGCCGGTGGCGCGACGACGGGCTGCGGCGCCGATGGCGTGACGAAGGTCGGTGTGATGACGTTCGGCGTCGAAACCGCAACCGGCGGCGGGACGGCCACGGCCCGGTTCTGCAATGCGTTCTGATAAGCGCTCGAAATATCCTCTCGCGTCGGCGCCATCGCGACCTTGGGCAAGTTTGCGGTGTCGGGGACGGCCTGCCCGCCGGGCCTGAGCTGGAGGTCACGCGCCGTCAGTTGGGTCGAGGTCTCCGGCTGCGCGGAAGCCGTCGGCACCGGCAGCGCGCCGGCGATCGAGGCCTTGGCGGACTCGAACACGTCGCGCGTGGCGTCGGAGGAGAACAACGCGAACAGCATCGCGACCGCGGAGGCGCCCAGCACGGCCATCAGGATACGGAAAGAAAAATTGGAGCCGCGAAACCTGCGCAGCGGATTGCCGTATCTCGGCTGCTCTGCGTAGCCTTCATCCTCTTCCTCGGCGTAATCCTCGGCTTCGAGATCGTCCTCGGAATCGGCAAGGAAGAGCGGAGCGGGTTCCTCGACGCGATCCCTTGGTGCGGTCCGGCCGAATGCGTAGCCCCGCTCGCGGGGACGGATCATCTGCTCTTCGAACCGATCGATGGGATCGCGCGACCCAAAGTATCTCCTTTGTTCCACCATCGTGATGTTCCCCACTCACTGTGACGCAACAAGGGGCACCCAGCAGCTGGCATATTTGCGCTGTGAGAAGTGTGCCCCCTCACCAACCCTCAACTCAAAGGTTGAATTGGCCCAAAACACGGCCTAGGCGGGCGCAATTTGGGAGAGATTCTGATTTTATTGCGGCGAAGCCGTGCAACTCGGAGGCTATTTCGAGTCGAAAAACCTCGCCTGCTCAAGAGGGTGAGAGGCCACGCAGGGCGGCTCTCGGCCCAACCACGACGGATGCAGTGCGCGGTCAAGGCTCGGTCGCGCACAGCCGCACACCGAAAATCCGCGCGTTTACTTTCCCCGCAGTCAGAACTGCCAAGCAGAAGCCGGCCGTGAGCCATGTCATCCTCGAACGAGAGAAATCACTTCTGCGCTATATTTCGGGCCGAATGATGGGCATGGCGCGATGATTCGGGAAAAGCCCGGCGCAGGCGAAAGACGGGCTCGCCACCGTCGGGAGTGCGCCAGCGCGCCAAAGTTGCCGCAATTTGTCGAGCTCGCGGTCAGCTCCGTCCGTGGTGCCCGCCGCCTGCTAGGGGTGCAGGATCACCTTGCCCATCGCCTGCCGGCCGGCAAGGACCTTCAGCGCATCCGCGGTCTGTGCCAGTGGGAAGGTGCGGTCGACATGCGACGAGATCTTGCCTTCCGCAGTCCACCTGACGAGCTTTTCCAGGTTGGCGCGGTTCTTCTCCGGATTAAGCCGCGTCCATGCCCCCCAGAACACGCCGCGGATGTCGCACCCCTTCAGCAGCGCGAGATTGAGTGGCATTTTCGGAATATCGCCGGCGGCAAAGCCGATCACCAGGAAGCGGCCTTCCCAGGCGATCGAGCGCAGGGCCGCCTCGGCGTAAGCGCCGCCGACCGGGTCGAAGATGATGTCGACGCCCTTGCCGCTGGTCAGCTTGCGCAGACCCTCCTTCAAATCCTCCTTCGCATAGTTCAAGGTGAGCTCGGCGCCATGCGCCTTCGCGAATTCGAGTTTTTCCTCGGACGAAGCGCAGGCAATGACCTTCAACCCCATCAGCTTGCCGAGCTCGCAGGCCGCAAGCCCGGTGCCGCCCGCCGCGCCCAGCACCGCCAGCGTCTCGCCGGGTGTTGGGCTTGCGCGATCTTCCAGCGCGTGCAGCGCTGTGCCGTAGGTGATGATGATGCCCGCGGCGCGGTCGAAATCGAGATTGTCGGGAATCTTCACGATCGAAGCGGCCGGCAGCGCGATCTTCTCGCGCGCGCCGTTGTGGCCGCAGGAGGCGACGACACGGTCGCCAACCTTCAGGTCGGTCACGCCCTCGCCGACGCTCTCGATCACACCGGCGACCTCGGCGGCCGGCGAGAACGGAAACGGCGGCTTGATCTGGTATTTGCCCTGGATCATCAGGATGTCGAAGAAGTTCAGTGCGGCCGACTTGATCGCGATCACGGCCTGGCCAGGCTCGGCCACCGGGTCCGGCACATCAGCCAGCACGAGATCGTCGGGTTGGCCGTATTGCGAGCACAGAATGGCTTTCATGGACACACCTGGTCTTTGGCCCAACGGGACGTCAGGTTCATGCCGGATTTGACGGGCGCCGACAATTGGATTCCCGACTGCACAGGATTTGAAACAATGTTCGAAAAAGGTCTGCTGGCGGCGAAGCGCATCCTGGTCACCGGTGGCGGGTCCGGGCTTGGGGCGGCGATGGGAAGCCGGTTTCTCGAGCTTGGCGCCGAGCTCGTGATCTGCGGCCGGCGGGCTGACCTGTTGGAGGCGACCGCCGCCGAAATGCGCGCAGCGACCGGCGGCAGCGTGACGCCGATGGCCTGCGACATCCGCGATGGCACGGCCGTCGAGGCGATGATGGATGAGGTCTGGCGCACGGCGCCGCTCGACATCCTGGTCAACAATGCGGCGGCCAATTTCATCGCACAGACCGAGCGGCTCTCGTTCCGCGCCGCGGATGCGATCCTGGCGCCGACCCTGCACGGCGCACTGTACTGCACGCTGGCCGCCGGCAGACGCTGGATCGAAGGCCGCCACAAGGGCGTGCTGTTGAGCATCCTTTCGACCTCGACCGTCACCGGCCGCGCCTTCACGGTGCCGTCGGCGATGGCGAAGTCGGCGGTGCTGTCGATGACCAAAAGCCTTGCAGTGGAATGGGGGCCGAAGGGAATCCGCACCGTCGCGATCGCGCCGGGCGCCTTTCCAACCCCCGGTGCCACCAGCCAGCTTCGGCCCGGCGGGCGCGACCAGGACTGGGCCTCGCGCAATCCGCTTCTGCGCGTCGGGAAGCATCGGGAGCTGGCGGATCTCGCAAGCTTCCTGGTTTCGGATGCCGGCTCCTACATCAATGGCGAGATGGTCGTGCAGGACGGCGGCGCCCATCTGCGCGGTTCCGGGGCCGAGGACCTGCTGCAGTGGACCGACGCACAATGGGAGCAGCTTCGGTCGCAACGGTCGAGGCACCAGAATTGACCAAACCCTTGGTTGATTCCCGACGATCTGTTTACCAGCGCGGCGTCACCCGATACCGCGCCAAGCCTCGGGGCCATCTTCCAGTCACAATAGTGGGTGAACCAAGGCGCGGGGGAATCACTCTCGTTATGTTCATCAAGCGGATACTGACGGCTGTCGTGGCGGGTGTGCTGGTGTGTGGGGCGGCAGGCTTCGCGCATGGCCAAGGCGCCTCGTCGCCGAAGGCAGCGAAGGCGGCGGCCAGGCCTGCCGTTCCCGCAGCCGCCACGGGCGGGGCCGAGCCGACCCTGATCGGCCAGTTCGGAAGCTGGGGCGCCTATGCCGCGACGCCGAACGGCAAGCGGGTCTGTTTCGCGCTCGCCAAGCCGACGTCGTCCAAGACCAATCCGCCCAATCGCCCCCGCGACCCTGCCTATGCCTTCGTTTCCACCCGTCCCTCCGAGAAGGTGATCAACGAAGTCTCGGTCATGATCGGCTACGCCTTGAAGCCCGGCTCCGAATCCACCATCGAGGTCGGCGGTGCGAGCTATTCGATGTACACCCAGGGCGACGGGCTCTGGATCAAGAACGCCGCCGAGGAGGAGCGCATGGTCGAGGCGATGCGCCGTGCCCCCGATGCCGTGATCAAGGGGGTGTCGGCCAAGGGCACCGAGACCACCGATACCTTCTCGCTGAAGGGGCTGGCACAGGCGCTCGACAAGATCGCCCAGGACTGCCGACGCTAAAGGTTGCCGGCGCCCGTGACGCCACTCTGACATCCGCATTCCATGGCGGCGGACTTTCCAGTCGGCGCTGGAGGGCTTATTTGATGCTCCATGACCGACAACCTGACCAGCATCGTCGCGCTTGACGCTCGCACAAGTGTGCCGTTGGAGAAAACTCCGCTCGAAACCTATGTTCCGCCGGCCAGGCCGTCGCTGATCGGCCTCTCGCGCGGGGAGCTGGCCCAGTGTCTCGGAGCGATCGGCGTTGCGCCGGCGCAACGCAAGATGCGCGTGCAGCAATTGTGGCATTGGACCTATTTCCGCGGGGCACGGAATTTCGGCGAGATGACGTCGGTCTCGAAGGAGATGCGGGCGCGGCTCGATGAACGTTTCACCGTCGACCGCCCCGAAGTCGTCGCCGAGCAGGTTTCCAGCGACGGCACCCGGAAATGGCTGCTGCGGCTGCCGAGCGGCGACAGATTGGAGAAAGCCCACGAGGTCGAATGCGTCTATATCCCCGAAACCGACCGCGGCACGCTGTGCGTCTCCTCGCAGGTCGGCTGCACGTTGAACTGCGCCTTCTGCCACACTGGGACGCAGCGGCTGGTGCGCAATCTGACCGCGGGCGAGATCGTGGGCCAGGTAATGGTGGCGCGCGACCGCCTCAACGACTGGGCCGACCGCGATACGCCGTCCGGCGGCCGGCTCGTCACCAACATCGTGATGATGGGGATGGGCGAGCCGCTCTACAATTTCGAGGCGGTGCGCGACGCACTGCTGATGATCGCCGACAATGAAGGCATCGGCATCTCCCGGCGTCGCATCACGCTGTCCACGTCTGGCGTGGTGCCGAACATCATCCGCACCGGCGAGGAGATCGGCGTGATGCTGGCGATCTCGCTGCATGCCGTGCGCGACGAGCTGCGCAACGAGCTCGTGCCGCTCAACCGCAAATATCCGATCGCCGAATTGCTGCAGGCCTGCCGCGACTATCCGGGCGCATCGAATGCACGGCGCATCACCTTCGAATACGTGATGCTGAAAGGCGTCAACGATTCGCTTGATGACGCGAAGCGCCTGGTCAGGCTGCTCAAGGGCATCCCCGCCAAGATCAACCTGATTCCGTTCAATCCGTGGCCCGGCACGGACTATGAGTGCTCGGACTGGGATCAAATCGAGAAGTTCTCCGAATACATCTTCAATGCCGGCTATTCCTCGCCGGTGCGTACGCCGCGGGGCCGTGACATCCTCGCCGCCTGCGGGCAGTTGAAATCGGAGACCGAGAAACTGTCGGCGCGCGAGCGGCAGGCGCTGCGCGCCATGGCGATGACGGATTGAGACGACGGATTGAAATGGCGCTGATCGGCCGCCTGTTCGTGATCTTCTTCGGCTTCCTCACCGCCTGCCTGGCGGCGGGCTCGATCGTGGTCGGCGCCGTGCTGTTTCCCGAGTTCAGCGATCTCGGCGCGGGTCCGGTCGACGAAGGCGCGGTCGATGTCCTGCTCGGCTTCGGCTTCATCTTCGTATCCGGCTTTGCGCTGATCCCGGCGCTGGTCGTCGCCGCGATCACGGAGGCCTTCAACATCCGCGGCGTTCTGACCTATGCGGTCGGCGGCGGCCTGGTCGGGCTCGCCTGCTATCTCGGCCTGGTTCCCTTCGATCCCGACACCATGCGCTTCGAGGGCATCGTGCGACGTCATCTCGAGATCATGACCGGGGCCGGCATCGTCGGCGGCCTGGTCTACTGGCTGATCGCCGGCCGCAATGCCGGCGCTTGGCGCGTGCCGCTCCGCCGGCTGCCGGCGCCTCCGCCGCTGCCGTCCGCGTCGCGCCCGCCGCGGCCGTGAGCCTTTCCATTGCCGCGGTGCTTCGCTAGACGGCAGCCTCAGGAACAGCCCCATGAACCGGACCGGACTCTTCATCGCGCTGTCGCTCGCCCTCGTCATCGGCGTGGTCTTCGGTCTCTATCCCGAGCTCGACCTGAAGCTCGCGGCGCTGTTCTATGATCCGGCGAGCCGGACCTTTCCGTGGAAGCAGAACGAGCTGGCGCAGATCGCGCGCGATGGCGCGATGTGGCTCGCCTGGGCCATCGCGCTGCCTTCGATCGTGGCGCTGATCGTCAAGCTGGTGCGGCCGGACCGGCCATTGCTGATCTCGGGTCGCGCCGCGATCTTCCTGGTGCTCACGCTCACGCTGTCGGCCGGCGTACTCACCAACCTCACCTTCAAGAGCTATTGGGGCCGGCCGCGCCCGGTGCTGGTGGCCGAGTTCGGCGGCGACCTTTCGTTCGTGCCGTGGTGGGATCCACGCGGGCGCTGCGGCCGCAACTGCTCGTTCTTTTCCGGCGAAAGCGCGACCGCGTTCTGGACGCTGGCGCCAGCCGCGCTGGCTCCGCCGGCCTGGCGGCCGCTCGCCTATGCCGCGGCGACGCTGTTCGGGCTCGTCATCAGCGCGCTGCGCATGGCGTTCGGCGGACATTTCTTTACCGATGTGACGATCGCGGGGCTCGTGACCTTTCTGGTGATCTGGCTGGTGCACGGCTTGATCTACCGCTGGGCGAGGACGCGGTGGTCGGACGGGGCGGTCGATGCCGTCATGACACGGCTGGCCTGGCCGCTCTATCGCGCGCGAAAGCGCCGGCGCGGGCAGGAGGTGGGCGCCAGCCCGGTGGCGTGAGGTGTCCCGTCAATTGCGCTATCCACCAAAAAATCGTGCCGACCGGCCTGAAATTTGATATTCGCGCGCCCAGCCGGCGGACCGCCCGCAACCACGACCGATTGGAAGCTTCATGAGCACGATCCTGAAAAGCCTGCCCAAGGGGGAAAAGGTCGGCATCGCCTTCTCGGGCGGTCTCGACACCAGTGCGGCGCTGCTCTGGATGAAGCAGAAGGGGGCGCGCGCCTTCGCCTATACGGCGAATCTCGGCCAGCCCGACGAAGCCGATTACGACGAGATTCCGCGCAAGGCGCGCGAGTTCGGCGCCGAGAAGGCACGGCTCGTCGATTGCCGCACGCAGCTCGTCCATGAAGGCATTGCCGCCATCCAATCGGGCGCCTTCCACGTTTCGACCGGAGGCCTCACCTATTTCAACACCACGCCGCTCGGGCGCGCGGTGACCGGCACGATGCTGGTCTCGGCGATGAAGGAGGACGGCGTCAACATCTGGGGCGATGGCTCGACCTATAAGGGCAATGATATCGAGCGGTTCTATCGCTACGGCCTGCTGACCAACCCGTCCTTGCGGATCTACAAGCCCTGGCTGGACCAGCAGTTCATCGACGAGCTCGGCGGCCGCGCGGAGATGTCGGCGTTCCTGACCGCCAGCGGCTTCGACTACAAGATGAGCGCCGAGAAGGCCTATTCGACCGACAGCAACATCCTCGGCGCGACCCATGAGGCGAAGGATCTCGAGAGCCTGGACAGCAGCATCAGGATCGTCAATCCGATCATGGGCGTGCCGTTCTGGCGCGACGACTGTCCCGTCAAGGCCGAGAAGGTCACCGTGCGCTTTGCGGAAGGGCAGCCCACTGCGCTGAACGGCCGAACCTTCGCCGATCCGGTCGCGCTGCTGCTCGAGGCCAACGCCATCGGCGGCCGCCATGGGCTCGGCATGAGCGACCAGATCGAGAACCGGATCATCGAGGCCAAGAGCCGCGGCATCTACGAGGCGCCCGGCATGGCGCTGCTGCATATCGCCTACGAGCGGCTCGTCACCGGCATCCACAACGAGGACACGATCGAGCAGTACCGGATCAGCGGGCTGCGCCTCGGCCGGCTGCTCTATCAGGGGCGGTGGTTCGATTCCCAGGCCTTGATGCTGCGCGAGACCGCGCAACGCTGGGTGGCGCGCGCCGTCACCGGCGAGGTGACGCTCGAGCTGCGCCGGGGCAACGACTATTCGATCCTGAACACCGAGAGCCCGAACCTGACCTATCAGCCGGAGCGGCTCAGCATGGAGAAGGTGGAGGACGCCGCGTTCACGCCGGCCGACCGCATCGGCCAATTGACCATGCGCAACCTCGACATCACCGATACCCGCGGAAAGCTCAGTCTCTACGCGAAAACCGGCTTGCTATCGAGCGAGGCTGGCTCCCAGATCTTCAGGCTCGAGAGCGACAAGGGCTGAGCTTCCCAGCCATTTCGCAGGAGGAGCTTCGCTCCCTCTACTTCACCCTCAACGCATCCAGCAGCGAGCGGAATGCGCGCACATAGTCCGCGCCGGTCCTGCCGATGTCGGGACCGGCGGAGACCGCTACTGCGGCCTCGGTGACCGCGCCGAGCAGCAGCCGCGCCAAGGGCTCGATCGGTTGCCGCGCGATCACGCCGGCGTCCATCGCGGCTCCGAGCGCGCGGGGAAACTTGCCGCCGAAATGCTCGGCGTCGATCTCGCGCCAGCGCTCCCAGCCGAGCACGGCCGGGCCATCGCGCAGGATGATCCGGCCGGTTGCGCCTCTCGAGCACGCTGCGAAGTAGGCTTGCGTTCCCGCCGCCATGGCGGCGAGCGGGTCCTTCTCCGCCCGCGCAATCCGGTCGAGTTCGGAAACAAGCTCGAGCGAGACGAGCTCGAACACGGCCTCGAACAGCGCCTCCTTGGTCGAGAAGTGATGATACACCGCGCCTTTCGCAACGCGTGCGGAAGCGGCGATGTCGTTGATGGTCGCAGCGGCAAAGCCGCGCTCGCCGAAGATGCGTCTTGCCGCCTTGACGATCGCCGTCCGTGTCTTCTCGCGCCGCTCGGCCTGGGTTGCCATGGCCAGTCTCTATACCAGTTCCGTCTCGCGGCCAATTGACTTACCGACCCATGGTCGATAAGTTGCCGACCAATAGTCGGTATCTTTGGAGAGGAAAATGCCCTCACTCGCCACCCTGCAGGCCTTTGCCGCGACGGTCGAATCCAACGACCATGTCGGGGCCATCGAAAGATTCTACGCCCCGGATGCACGAACCCGGGAGAATGACGGCGGGTGGCGCGTCGGCCGAGAGGCGCTGGCCGAACGCGAGCGCGCGGTGTTGGCTGCCGTGGCGAGCGTCAAGACCACGCGGCTCGGGCCGCTATTGCTCGATGGCAGTCATTCGGCGATCTGCTGGCGCTTCGAGTTCACCGGCGGCGACGGCACGGTGCGCACCATGGAAGAGGTCGCCTGGCAGACCTGGAGCGGTGAACAATTGATCGAGGAGCACTTTTTCTACGATCCGGCGCAGATGAGGAAATAGCTCGCCGGCAACAAAATGGCCGGGGATCGCCCGGCCATTTTTCATCGCGTGGCTGACCTCGCTTCAGCGCGGCGGCGCGTTGCCGCCGTCGAGCAGCGGGGTGATGCGGCGGACCGTGACGCGCCGGTTGATCCGGCTCGCGCCGTCGGTCTGCTCCTTCAGATATTGCGATCCATAGCCCTGCGTCGTCAGGTTCTCGGCGGGCACGCTGAACTGCTGGGTCAGCAACTCGGCCGCAGCCTGCGCGCGCCGGTCCGACAGCGACAAATTGTCGACATCGTTGCCGGTCGCGTCGGTGTGGCCCTCGATCAGGAACACCTCGCGCGGATTGCTGGTGATCGCCCGGTTCAGCCCGTCCGCGATCACCTGCAGCTTGGCGGCCTGGTCCGGCGGGATCTCCCATGAACCCGTGTCGAAGTTGATGGTGTTGAGATCGATGCTCGGCATCAATTGCCGCACATTGGGGCTGTAGCGGATCTCGTCGAGCGAGTAGCGCCGCGCGACGCGATCGACCGGCGGTGCCAGCAGCGTGTCGTAGATCATCTCCGGCGGCGCCACGTCGGCCTGCACGTCGTAGCGGTCGTAGGGGATGCGGACCACGGGCGGCGGGATGTCGACATAGAAGCCGCCCACCGCGGCCGGATCGCGGTAGCTGTTGTCGATGATGACGATCTCGCGGCCGGCCGGGTCGCGCCGGATGCGGCGCAGCAGCACGCCGTCCGGACTGGTGACGGTGATGATTTGCACGCCGTCGGGGCGATACACGATGGTGCGGGTCTCGCCGCCCCCGACCCGTTCGGTGCGGATGTCACGCGCGCCGAACTGGAAGCGCAGCATCTCGTCGTGACGGACGAAGGCCTGCCCGCCGGGATCGCGCACGATGACGAGGCCCGGCTCGGTGATGACCGTGCGGCCGCCTTCCTGCACCTCGCGCCGTTCGCCGCGGAAGGCATCGATCCGCTGCGGACCGGCCGCAGGCGCGCCAGGCGCGATTGGCCGCAACGCCTGCACGGGCGGCGGTGGAGGCGGCAGCGGTGCGGTCACGGCCGGGGGCGGCCGCTGCGCGGTAACCGGCGCGACGCCGGGCGGCGTGCCCGGAGGCTGCGGAGGAACGGCGCCTTGGCGGGCACCTCCCGGCGCCGGCGGAGCGCCTGGCGGCGGAACATTGTTGGTGCGGCCGCCGCCTGCCGGCGGGGGTGGTGGCGGCGTCGTTCCCGGTGAGGCTGCCGGCGGTGGAGGAGGCACCCTCCCGGGCGGCGTCTGCTGCGCGGGCGGCGTCGTTCCCGGCCGTTGCGCGCCAGGCTGTGCCGGG
>NZ_JAFAVV010000145.1 GCF_019242285.1 Bradyrhizobium sp. | reverse complement strand
CATTTCCACCCGGCCGTTCGACACAAGATCGAGGCAGGCAATGCGCTCCGCGACGCGCTGCGGCGGATTGGTGGTCAATTGGACGATGCCGTGGCCAAGGCGGATGTTCTTCGTCCGCTGCGATGCAGCGCCGAGAAACACTTCAGGGGCGGGAGAGTGCGAATACTCTTCCAGGAAGTGGTGCTCGACCACCCAGGCATAATCGTAGCCGAGCCGGTCGGCAGTCTCGAGCTGCGTCAGCGCGTCCTGGTAGAGTTTCAACTCGCCGCCCTCAGCCCAGGGACGCGGCAGTTGCAGCTCGTAGAAGATGCCGAACTTCATGACGTTCTCTCTCCGCTTATGCTTGTTCTTGCGCATATCTTACCGCCCGCCATCGCGCTGTCTACAGTCGACCTATTCCGCAAGGCGGGAGATGCCGCGCGGCACCGCTCTACAGCGCGTGCTGAGGCCGCGGCTCGAAGGCCGCTTGAGCTCCTGACATTTCGAGCCGAGAAAAGATCATGTCGGTCGCGCATAGCATGGGCACTTCTCTCGATTGAGGGTAACCGCCCTCACCCGATTTGCCGCGCCAATCGACCCGAGGTGAAGCCCTCCCCGTGGCAAGCAGCTTGATCTATTTGCACCAAACCTTAGTTTCCGGAGAATCTCGAGTCCTCCTTCCGACTTCCGAAAACCCATGCCCACCTTCTCGCCGCACCAGGACTTTGCCCTCCAAGCCGTTGCCGACTGGCTGAAGGCGAAGCCCGGGCGCAACGGCACGCCGCCGGTGTTCCGCCTGTTCGGCTATGCCGGCACCGGCAAGACCACGCTGGCGCGGCACATCGCCGAGGGTGTCGATGGCGAGGTGAAGTTCGCGGCCTTCACCGGCAAGGCGGCGCTCGTGATGCGCAACAAGGGCTGCGACGGCGCCTCCACCATCCATTCGCTGATCTACCGCGCCAAAGAGAGCGGGGTCGAGCAGCCGAGTTTCGAGCTCTGGGACGATGCGCCGGCTTCCAAGGCGAAGCTGATCGTGATCGACGAATGCTCCATGGTCGACGCCGAGATGGGCCGCGACCTGCTCTCGTTCGAATGCCCGCTGCTGGTGCTCGGCGATCCCGCGCAATTGCCGCCGATCCAGGGCGCCGGTTTCTTCACGGCAAGCGAGCCCGACGCGATGCTGACCGAGGTGCACCGGCAGGCCCAGGACGACCCGATCGTGCGGATGTCGATGGACGTGCGCGAGGGTCGCGAGCTCGAGATCGGCCGCCACGGCGAGAGCGAGGTGGTGCCGCGCGGCGAGCTCGATCCAAACAAGGTGATGGGCGCCGACCAGGTCCTGGTCGGGCGCAACAACACCCGCCGCGCCTACAACATGCGGATGCGGCAGCGGCAGAACATCGAGGAGCCGCTGCCGGTCGCCGGCGACAAGCTGGTCTGCCTGCGCAACAACCGCAAGAAGGGCCTGTTCAATGGCGGACTGTGGCGGGTGAAATCGCGCACCGCCTCGCGCTCGAAGGCGAGCCGCATCATCAGCATGCGGCTGTCGCCCGACGAGGAGTTTTCGCACAAGGTGACGAAAGTCTCGGTGCGCTGCGACTGCTTCGAGGGCGGCATCGAGCAGATCCCCTGGGAGCAGCGCAAGCCCTATGACGAGTTCGACTACGGCTATGTGCTGACCGTGCACAAGTCGCAGGGCTCGCAATGGGACGACGTCGTGCTGTTCGACGAGAGCTTCGCGTTCCAGGAGAGCCGCGCACGCTGGCTCTACACGGGCATCACCCGCGCCGCGAAGCGACTGAGCGTGGTGGTGTAGGTCTAACGCAGGATGCCCCTCAAACAATGGAGATCGCCACGAGTTCTGCGCACCTCTCCCCGTAAGAACGGGGCGAGGGAGCGCACTTCCTGCGCTGATCGAGCGAAGCTCATCTCATCGGAGTCTCGCTACTGAGCCGGCGCTTCCACCACCCAGGGCGGCTTCACCTCGGCGAACTCCTTCCACGCGCCGCGCAGGCGCGGCTCGGCGCCGACCATGCCGTGGGCCTGCCAGCCCGTGATCGCCGCGGCCGCGGTGCCGCCGCCGGCGGTCTCTGCGCCGAGCGACTCCAGCACCTTTGCGGTCGTCGCCATGTCGTTGAAGGCGCCGAGCTCCTCCTGCAGGTCGGCAAGCCGGTGCGCGAACCGTTTCGCGGCCTTGCCTTCGGCGCATAGCGGCAGCAGGAAGTCGGCGAGGTAGCGCAGCTTCTTCACCGCGAGCCGCAGGCGGTGGCGCTGTTCCGCGCCGAGCGATTTGAGATGACGGCCGCGCTTGAGCACCTTGAGATGCTGGATCGCCAGGACGCGGCGGGCAAAGTTCGCCGCTGGTTCGGCGAGCTGCCCCAGCGCCTCCGGCGCGACATCGCTGCGCCAGCCGCGCGTCTCGATGAAGCTGCCGAGCCCGAGCACGAACGCGGCACAGCGGCGGCCCGCCAGCACCTCGCGGACCTTCCGGTAGGCGTCGCCGCGACGCTGCTCCGTGGCCGTGCTCAGGACATCGAAGCCGACGATCCCCGAACACGCCTCCGCGATGACAGGCAGCGTCGAGCCTTGAAAAACGTCCAGGTCGCGCGCGGTGGAGAGGTTTTGCGCCAGCCAGCCTGCTTCCTCTCGGAACCCTTCGAGCCGGCTCGATGCGCCCGCTGCCCGCAACAGGTTGAAGGCCGAGCGCAGCCGTCGCAGCGCGACGCGCAACTGATGCACGCCTTCGGGATCACCGCCATGCTCGGCGGCAGGCAATGATTGCAGCAGGTGACGAAGGCATTCCCGGAGGATCGCGGCAAAGGTATCGTCGAGCGACGCCGCAGGCTCGACCCGGAGCTTGCGCGGCTTCTCCGCCGTGGGCGCAGCGTCGGCAGCGAGGTCGAAGCCCCGCGCCGACTTGGTGCGGATCGAGGGCCTGACCGCGCCGTGCTCGGCGAGCCGCAGCGCCAACTCGTAGATCGCGGACGCGTGGCCGGCCTTCAGCTCGAGCTCGATCTCGGCCACCGGCGTCGAGCGGACGCCCGCCTTGAGCACGCCGTGGTCGAAGGCGACCTCGACCGTGCCGGACGGCAGGTCGACGAGGCGCTGGTGCCGATGGATATCGCTGGTGAACACCGCCTCGACCGGCTGCAATTGCAGATCGTCGCGCAGCTTCGCCGGCATGAACGGCGCCGCGAGCGCGAGATCTGGCGCCATCGAGGGCACGCTCGCCTCCCATTCGCCACGCCGCAGCGGGTCGTCGCTGGCTTCGGCCTTCACGGTCTGCGCGAACCGCGTACCGCTCTGGCGAACGCGCAGGCTCAATCCGTTCTCCCACAGCGCGCGTCCGGGCGTATCGTAATACACCGACTTCAGATGCTTGCGCGTGCCGTTGCCGCGCGCATTCGCCGCGATGATCTGCGCCTCGTTGAAATGAGCCAGTTGTTCCGGATCGACCAGGAGCTTGAGCTCGATCTCGGTGCCGACGGGCACCGCCGCTTTCGGCGCGGGAACCTCCAATGGAGCCGCCTCGCTCTGCACAAGCAGCTCGCCGGGCGGGGCCTCGGCGGGCGCCGTCGCATCCGTGCGCGGCGCTCCGGTTTGATTGGTCTCGACGCCGCCCGCGGATACGGCCGCATCCTCCGTGCTGCCGTTGTTCCGATGGGCAGGATCGTCAGCGAGTCCGCCGACGACGCGCAGATTTTCGCGTGGTACCGACATTTCATTTCTGTGAAGTTTTGATGAAGATTGCATAACATGGAGCGAGCTGGATTGAAACGGACAGGGCCGAAAAAACCGGTATGAACGAACCTGTTCGAGGATTTCGCAATTGATTCAACGAATTCACGGAACGCTAATGGACCGGACAAGTGGCGCCCCCCGATCCGACCAAAGTCTAGATCATTGACGCGACGTCAAAGCGACGCGCAGCCCGGCTTCATGCGCGCCGTCCTGATCGGCTCGCTGCTCGCGCTCGTCTCGACCTCATCACAGGGAGCATCGCCGGTCGCGCTTTCGCCCGCGACCATGGCGCGCCTCGGCGCGGTCGACGCGCGTTTTCAATCCTACAACATCGAGATGGTGGAGGTGACCGGCGGGTTCTTCTGGCGGCCATATCGCGATCAAGGCAAAGCGGTAGCGCCATCGAACGCAGGCGACATTCCGCCCGGCATGGATTCGGCAATGTACGCCTATCGCGCGCCGATCGATCTCGCCCAGGCACGGCTGCGCAGGCTCGCCGCCGCGCTCGGCCCGGCGTATCTGCGCGTCAGCGGCACCTGGGCCAACAGCACCTATTTCGATGATGCGGATGCGCCCGTGTCTCGGCCGCCGCCCGGCTTCAAAGGCGTGCTGACGCGCCGGCAATGGCAAGGCGTGATCGGATTCGCGCGCGCCGTGGACGCAAAGCTCGTCACCTCGTTTGCGATCGGCGACGGCGTGCGCGACGCACGCGGCGTCTGGACGCCAACACAGGCCGAGAGGCTGATCGACGCTACCCGCGCGCTCGGCGGCGAGATCGCCGCCGCGGAGTTCATGAATGAGCCCGACCTGCCCGCACTCGGCGGCGCGCCGCGCTTCTACGATGCGGCGAGCTTCGGCCGCGACGTCGCGGTGTTTCGTTCCTTCCTCGAGCGCGCATCAGCGAAGACGATCCTTCTCGGTCCCGGATCGATCGGAGCAGAAACTGTCTCGAACGACATGCTCGACAGCAAGGATCTCCTGAAGGCTGCCGGCGATGCGTTCGACGTCGTGTCCTATCACCATTATGGCGGCATCTCTCCCCGCTGCTCGCACGCGACGCTGTCGGCCGCGGCGCGCGACCGGCAGGCGCTTTCGGAAGATCGGTTGTCGGGTGCCGACCGCGCCCAATCCTTCTACGCGCCCCTGCGCGACGCCCTTGCGCCGGGCAAGCCGCTGTGGATCACGGAAACGGCCGACGCCGCCTGCGGCGGCAATCCCTGGGACTCGACCTTCCTCGACAGCTTTCGCTATCTCGATCTGCTCGGCCGCATGGCGCGGCGCGGCGTCGAGGTCGTGATGCACAACACGCTCGCCGCCAGCGACTACGGCCTCCTGGATGAGCGCGATTTCACGCCGCGCCCGGACTATTGGGCGGCCCTGCTCTGGCGCCGATTGATGGGCACGACCGTGCTCGAAGCAGGTGCACCGCTCGTGCGCGGGCTGCATCTCTACGCCCACTGCCTCCGCGGCCGACCCGGCGGCGTGGCGCTGCTGGCCATCAATCTCGATCGAACGACCGCGCAATCGCTCGAACTGCCGATGCCGGCCGTTCGCTACATGCTGACGGCGGACCACCTGACCGACGCACGCATTCGCCTGAACGGCCGCGCGCTAGCCCTTGGTGCAGACGATGGTCTGCCGCCGCTCGACGGCGAGGCGGTCGCCGCCGGCGGCATCGAGCTGCCCCCGGCGACCATCGTGTTTCTGGCGACGACGGATGTGGAGAATCCGGCCTGTCGATGACGTGCACGATCCGCTCGTCGTCACGACCGATTCTTCGCAGGCGTCAACATTCTTATTTTCCGAAAGTGAGTTGACCGAGACCCCAAATCGGGGGCATAATCCGTCCCGTCCCGCTTCCGATAGGAGGGGCGCTTCGCGATCGTCACGGACGTTGGCAGCGGGACGCGATGGACGCGTCGGCGTCACGCATGTTTCGGCGTGCGAGACGAATGACGTCGATGCGGACGCGAAGCCGTGTGGTCCTGATCTCCCGACGCTGAGATCAAGTCTCGCGGATGATCCACGAGGCGACGGTGGCCAGAAAGCCCGGAGCACCGAGGAGAGCGCGGCATAAGCGTTAAAACCATCGCGCAGGGAAGGCCGGGTGTTTCGGCTCGTACCTGTGGTGACTGCCGCCTGCGTTTCTTGTTGCAGGCGGGCCATGGGTGCGGCTGGCGCCCGGTCTTCCCTGCGCCCTCCACCATTTCGAGGGCGGCGTGCCTACAAAGCTCGGACATTTCATGCCGCGAGAACGTAGATGCGTGCCCGAACAGTAGGGTGTGCTA
>NZ_JAFAVV010000112.1 GCF_019242285.1 Bradyrhizobium sp. | reverse complement strand
AGATACCAGGTCCCAAGGCAGACAATCAGCGAGAACACGACCACCCAGCCGCGGTAGATCGGCAGATACATGAAGCCGAGATTGACGCCGCCCTTCAGTTCATCGGGGATCGAGTAAGGCAGTCCGGACGAGCCGAAATAATTCTGGAACACGCCCTGGATGATCAGCGCGAGCCCGAAGGTGAGCAGCAGCCCGTAGAGATGGTCGAGGCCGGTCAGCCATTGCAGGAAGGTCCGCTCCAAGAGCATGCCGAACAGGCCGACCACGATGGGCGCTATGATCAGCGCCCACCAATAGCCGAGCCCGGTGAGGCTCAAGAGAAAGTAGGCGCAGAACGCGCCCATCATGTAGAGCGCGCCATGGGCGAAGTTGATGATGTTGAGCATGCCGAAGATCACGGCAAGCCCGAGGCTGAGCAAGGCGTAGAACGAGCCGTTGATCAGTCCAACCAGGAGTTGGGCGTAAAGGGCCTGCATCTCTTCTCTCTCGTGCTCGTTCGTCTCTCGATCCGAGGTTTCCGGCGCGCCGCCGCCGGGACCGAAAAGCTCACTTCTTCAGCAACGGACAGGTGCTCTTGTCCAGCGGCGTGAACGCGTCCTCGGCCGGGATCATCGCCACCTGCTTGTAGTAGTCCCACGCGCCCTTGGACTCGGCCGGCTTCTTGACCTCGAACAGATAGGCCGGATGGATGGTGCGGCCGTTCGGCTGGATCGCGCCCTTGCCGAACAGCGCATCATCGGTCGGAAGCTCCTTCATCCTGGCGACCACCTTGGCGCCGTCATGCGGATTGCCGCCGAGCGCTTCCAGCGCCTTGAAATAATGCAGCAGGCTCGCATAGACGCCGGCCTGCACCATGGTCGGCATGTTGTGGTTCTTGGCGTGCTCCTGGAAGCGCTTGGAGAACGCCCGCGTGCCGTCGTTCAGGTCCCAGTAGAAGGTCTCGGTGAAGTTCAGCCCCTGCGCGACATTCAAGCCGAGCGAGTGGATGTCGGTGATGAACAGCAACAGCGCGGCGAGCTTCTGCCCGCCGGCGGTGAGGCCGAACTCGGCCGCCTGCTTGATCGAGCTCGTGGTGTCGGCGCCGGCATTGGCAAGCCCGACGATCTTCGCCTTCGAGGCCTGCGCCTGCAGCAGGAAGGAGGAGAAGTCCGCGGTCGAGAGCGGCGCCTTGACGCCGCCGAGCACCTTGCCGCCCGCCGCCTGCACGGCCTGTGTGGTGTCGCGCTCGAGCGCGGCGCCGAAGGCGTAATCGGCGGTCAGGAAGAACCAGGTATCGCCGCCCGACTTGGTCAGCGCCGCGCCGGTGCCGTGCGCCAGCGTGTAGGTGTCGTAGGCCCAGTGGATCGTGTTTGGGGTGCACTGCGCATTGGTCAGGTCGGACGTGCCGGCGCCCGAATTGAGCATGACGCCGTTCTTCTCCTTGACGAGGTTGGAGACGGCCAGCGCCACGCCGGAATTGGGCACGTCGACGATGACGTCGACCTTGTCGACATCCATCCACTGGCGGGCGATGTTGACGCCGACATCGGGCTTGTTGAGATGATCGCCGGTGACGAGGTCGATCTTCCAGCCCTTGCCCGTCATGCCGGAATCCTCGATCGCCATCTGCGCGGCGAGCGCGGAGCCCGGCCCGCTCAGGTCGGCATAGAGCCCGGACTGGTCGGAGAGCGCGCCGATCTTGATGGCCTTGTCCTCGGCGGACGCGCCGCCTGCGCCGGCAAGTCCCAGCAGGGCGGTCAACGACAGCGACGCAATCGTGGCAAATCTCATGGCAATTCCCTTAAATCAAGCATTTCGACCGCCCTACACGCCGAGATAGGTGTGCAGCTTGTCCATGTTGGCCTGCAGATCCGAATTGGCGAAACCGTCGATGATCTTGCCATGTTCGACGACGTAATAGCGGTCGGCGACCGTGGAGGCGAAGCGGAAGTTCTGCTCCACCAGGAGAATCGTAAACCCCTCCTTCTTCAGCCGCGCGATGGTGTGGCCGATCTGCTGGATGATGACGGGCGCGAGCCCCTCGGTCGGCTCGTCCAGCATCAGGAAGCTCGCGCCGGTGCGCAGGATGCGCGCGATCGCCAGCATCTGCTGCTCGCCGCCGGAGAGTTTCGTGCCTTGGCTCTTCAGCCGCTCCTTCAAGTTCGGGAACAACTCGAAAATCTGCTCGAGCGACAGCCCGCCCTCGCGCACCACCGGCGGCAGCATCAGGTTCTCGCGCACGTCGAGGCTGGAGAAGATGCCGCGCTCCTCGGGACAGAAGGCGATGCCGAGCCGGGCGATCCGGTCCGAGGAGGCGTTGATGATCGCCTGGTTGTTGAAGCGCACCGAGCCGGTGCGCTTGCCGATCATCCCCATGATCGACTTCAGCGTGGTGGTCTTGCCGGCGCCGTTGCGGCCGAGCAGCGTGACCACCTCGCCCGCGTTCACCTCGAAATTCATGCCGTGCAGGATGTGCGATTCGCCGTACCAGGCTTCGAGATTGTGCACGCTCAGGAGCGGCCCGGTCGCCGGCGCGGCCTTGGCATTTGCAGGGGCGGCCATGTCGAGATCAGGCATGACCGGCTCCGAGATAGGCTTCCTTGACCCGCTCGTCCTTGGACAGTTCGGCGTAGTTGCCTTGCGCGAGCACCTGCCCGCGGGTCAGCACGGTGATGATGTCCGACAGGTTGGCCACCACGGAGAGATTATGCTCGACCATCAGGATGGTGTATTTCGCCGAAATGCGCTTGATGAGGCCCGCGATCTTGTCGATGTCCTCGTGGCCCATGCCGGCCATCGGCTCGTCCAGCAGCATCATCTCGGGATCGAGCGCCAGCGTGGTTGCGATTTCCAGCGCGCGCTTTCGCCCATAGGGCATCTCGACTGCGGGGGTGTTGGCGAACTCGCTCAAGCCGACGTCGTCGAGCAGTTCCAGCGCGCGGCTGTTGAAGCGGTTGAGCACGGACTTGGAACGCCAGAAGTCGAAGGAGCTGCCGTGCTGGCGCTGCAGCGCCACCCGGACATTCTCCAGTGCGGTCAGATGCGGAAACACCGCCGAAATCTGGAACGAGCGGACCAGGCCGAGGCGAGCGACCTCCGCCGGCGCCATGGAGGTGATGTCCTGCCCCTTGTAGAGGATCTTCCCCGCCGACGGGCTCAAGAACTTGGTCAACAGGTTGAAGCACGTCGTCTTTCCGGCCCCGTTGGGACCGATCAGCGCATGAATGCTGCCACGGCGGACCCTGAGTGCGACATCGCGAACGGCGAAGAACCCCGCGAATTCCTTGGTCAATCCGTGGGTTTCGAGAATGAACTCCTCAGCCAAACAAATTTCCCCCTGAAGCCGTTCGCCCTTGTCTCGCGCAGGCTCTTCTTGCCGACCCGGTGGCCCGCGTCAACGTCGTCCTGGATTACCGCCTCCGGGGCGAATATGCCGGAGGCCGGCGGGGTTAGGCAAGGCGGAAAGCTCGCGACGTCGGAGCGTGCTCGCCAATTGGTCAGACGGCCGGGCACCGACCTGGGTCGCCGTCATCGAAAGTCGCATCCGCAGCCGTCAACGGCTTCCCCGCGCTCGGCCGGTTCATGGAAGATTTTCCTCATTCCCCTATGAACTACCGGGTTTCAGGCAGGAGATTGCCGCCATGGAATTCGAGAGCGCCAACCCGTCCATCGTCAAGTCGATCAGGCAGCGTGATCTCCTGAACACCTGGCTGCGACTTTATGCCCGCGAGCAGAACCTGCCGGGCATTGGCGACTACCGGCCCGAGCGGCTTGTCGAGGAGCTTTCCGACCTCGTGTATTACGCGGTCGATCCGGCGGCCGAGCCCCCTCGCCTCACGATCCGGAGCGAGGGCACCCGCATGGCGTCGGCCTATGGACATACCGGCAAGGGCCGGCTGCTCGACGAATATGTCGGGCCGCGACTCGCCCCCTTCGTGATGCCCGCCTATTATGAGTGCATTCGCCGCGCGCTGCCCGTCTACACCATCGCCCACATCGAGGATGTCTATCGGCGGATCGTGGCGTATGAGCGGCTGCTGCTGCCGTTCTCGGCCGGCGGCGCGGTCACCCACGTGATCGCCTCGCTGGCTGATCAGAGGCAATGCCCCTGCCCGCGCTCCGGGCAGAGCTTCAGGGCGTTCGACACCGAGAACAACAGCCGCGCGCTGCGCGTCTCGTTGTCGGGGGCGCGGTAGCTGAGCGGAAATGCGACGCCGAGATCGGCCTGCAGATTGTCCCACAGGAAGAGCCGTACGCCGGCGCCGACCGAGGTCAGCGACAGGCCGTCGGCGGGACGATAGCTGTCGTTCCAGGCCGTCCCGGCATCGAAGAAACCGTAAAGCTGATAGCCGTTCAGATAGCGCCAGCCCGGCTTCTGGTCGAAGCGGACTTCGAAGCTGCCGGCAATGGCGTTGTCACCACTGATCTCTGCGGCACCATAGCCACGGCCGAATGCAGCGCCGCCGAGATAGAATTGCTGCGAGGTGTAGAGCGGACCGGAGGCGGTCTGGCTCGCCAACGACATTTTCATCGACCAGGCGTCCGACAGCGTCTGATAGCGGGTGTACCAGAAATCGAACACCCAGAAATCGGGCGAGGTGCCGCTGCGCGAGGCCAGCGGATCGCCGGCGCGGGTGGCGCCGAAGATGTCGAGGCCCTGGCGGTAGGTCATGGTCGCGTAGTTGTCGCCGCCGAAGGCGTCCTGCAGGCGATAGTCGGATGTCAGGCTGGCGGTGCGAATGTGATCGTCCGACATCGTCCCGAACACATCGCGCTCCCTGACGTCGCTCCATCCGGCCGCCGCCGTCAGCGTCAGGGTCGATTGCTGGCTCTGAACGGGCGCGATGCTGCCGTGAAGCTCGAGCGATTCGGTCGCGGTGCTGTCGTCGAGGAGCCGCCTTCCATCGCCCGGCCGGACCTCGCTGTAAAGCGCTGAGCCGCCGACCCGCAGGCCGTCGATGCCGACCGGCGTCTCGTAGGACAGCCGGCTGAAACCGAGCTCGCGTGGATCGTTCGCGATGGTCGAGAGATTCAGCGCCAGCGAGTCGCCCGGCCGAAGATAGGAGTTGAAAGCGGCGGTGGCATAGCTCTGCCAGGCACCAACGGATGACGAGCCGAGATTGTCGACGCCGAGCCAGGCATAGACGTGCCAGGTCTTCAGATGGACGATGAGGCGGAAACGTCCGGTGGCTTCGCCGATCTCCTCGAGCGCGGAATCGGTGATCCGCACGCCCGGCAGGCCGTTGATCAACAGCAACTGCCGTTCGAGCGTCGAAAGCCGCGCCGGCCGTTCGGCCAGCACCGGATCGAGGAATGGCCGCACGCCGAACTGCTCGGCGCCCTCACCTGTCAGTGCGATTTCGACGATGCGGCCTTCGACGATGTCGATGCGAACCTTCCCGCCCTGGATGTCCTGCGGCGGAACGATGGCGCGGCTCAGATGGAAGCCGGCCGCGCGGTAGAGGTCGCCGATATCAGCCGCGATCGCCGCGAGGTCGGCCTGCGAGACCGGCTTGCCGAGATGGGCCTGATAGGCGGCGGCCAACCGCTCATGCGGCAACGCTTCGTTGCCCGCGAGCACGATCCCGCGCAGCACGAACAGCGGCTTTGAATCGGCCGTGGCCGGTTGTCGCGCCAGCGCCGGCACGCGCACGGCGGGCTTGCCGGGCTGCGCTTCCCCGTCCGAAGGATGATCAAAGCGTCTTTCCGTCTGTTGTGGATCGAAGCGCGGCTGGCCCGCCTGCTGGGCCTGTACCGGAACGAACGGCAGCAGGAGCCATGCGAAAATGCAGCCGACGGTAACCGGATGCAGAACGGAAACCGCACCCGCGGACGCATCTCGGTAGTTGTACCGAGGACAGGAAGTGAACGCTCGCAGGATGCCTAGCCGCATGATTTTTCATAATTTTTTATGGTCAACGAAGCGTTAAGCCCTGGGTTGAACACTGCGGTTTGCGCTAATCCGATGTTGAAGGATTTGCGCCAATCTTGCCGCTTCGCGGTGGTTGAGGTGCTTCGTGGCTGGCATGAAGAAGTTGCAGCGCGTCCTGGTGGCGGCGCTTTTGATCGGGGCAAGCTCGAGCGCGCTTGCGGCCGACGACGGGACGTGGTCGGTCAGCAAGTCCTCGGGCGAGGTGTGGGTGACCGCGACCGGCGCCGCGCCGGCCTCACTCGCGCCGGAAGAGATCCTGAAGCCCGGCGACACCATTCGCACCGGCCGCAACGGCCGCGTGCTGTTGGTCCGCGGCGAAGAGACCATGCTGATTGCGCCGAACTCGGTGGTCGGCCTGCCGACCGCCGCAAGAGACGGGATGTCGACCACCGTCCTGCAGCAGGCCGGCTCGATCCTGCTCGAGGTGGAGCGGCGCAACGTCAAGCATTTCGAGGTGGAGACGCCCTATCTCGCCGCCGTGGTGAAGGGCACGCAGTTCACCGTCACCGTCAAGGCGGACAGCACCAGCGTCAGCGTCAACCGCGGCCTGGTGGAAGTGTCCGACTTCAAGTCGGGGCAGATCGCGCAGGTGCTGCCGGGCCAGGCCGCGACCAGCTTCACGCATGGCAAAGCGGGCCTGTCCCTGAGCGGATCGGGCGCATTCAATCCGATCGAGCAAGGCAGGCCGCGTGCCTCCGGCATCGAGCGCGTGCCGGTCCCGAAAGGCGGGCTCACAGCCCCGCGCAGTGCCGGCGACGGCAAATCGATTCATGCGCTGAAAGCCGTCGACCCGACGTCGAGCAAGCTTGCTGCCGTACCTTCGAAGCCCGCATCTACCGAAGCGCCAATCAAGCGAAGCGGCGTTCGGATCTCGACCGCGCTCGGCGAGGTCAGGCTGAATGTGCAGAAGGCGACCCGGGGGCTCGCGCATGGCATGGTGAAACCGGGCGCGGTCAGGAGCGCGTCCAACAAGGACTCCGCCTCGGTCTGGAGCGATCCCAAGGCCAGCACCAGCGGCGTCGTCAATTCCAATGTCACCGGCAACACCGCAGCCAGTCCGGCGACCGCCGTCAACGGCGTCACCTCGGCCGCCGCCGCGACGGCGAGCGCGTCGGCCAGCAACAATAATGGCAATGGCGCGAGCGGCAACGGCAAGACTAACAACGGTAACGGCAATAACGGCAACGGCAATAGTGGCAACGGCAACAACGGAAACGGCAACAACGGGAACGGAAACAACGGTAACAACGGAAATGGAAATAACGGGAACAACGGCAACGGGAACAATGGAAACGGCAATAATGGAAACGGCAATAACGGCAATCACAACGGCAACGGCAAGAAGAGCTAGCCGTTAACCTTTATGGGGCGCGCACATCCGACCATCGGCGTGCGTGCGGGGGACGAAGGGTGAAGCAGTACAGGCCGCATATCCTGGTGATGATCGCGGTGGCGATCGTGGCAGTATCCGGCTGGCTCGGCGCCTTCCGCAACGGCATCGTCGACCTGCGCTTTGCGTGGCAGCAGCGACAGGTCAGCGGCGACATCGTCCTGGTGGCCATCGACGCGTCATCCATCGAGAAGGTCGGGGTCTGGCCCTGGCCGCGCCGGCTGCATGCCGAACTGCTGCGACAACTGGACCGTGCCGGCGTCAACGATATCATCTTCGACATCGATTTCAGCTCGCCCTCCGATCCGGCCTCCGATGACGAGTTCCTGAATGCGATGCAAGGCGCAGGAGGCTCGGTGGTGCTGCCGTCATTCCGGCAGCCCGGGAACGATCCCGGAAATCCCGCGTCGATCCACGTCAACCGTCCGTTGCCATCCTTCGCCGATCATTCCTGGGCCGCGATCGTCAACGTCGATCTCGAACCGGATGGCCTGGTCCGCCGCTACAGGTTCGGCGACAGGCTGGCCGGCGAGTTTCTTCCATCGATGGGGGCGATGCTGGCGGGGCAGTTTCCCAAGTCCGAGACGGCTTTCCTGATCGATTTCAGCATTCGCGCCGCCTCGATTCCAGTGGTGTCCTATATCGACGTGCTCCGCGGCGACGCGGCTACACTCGCGCGTTTGAAAAACAGGAAGGTCATCATTGGCGGTACCGCGCTCGAGCTCGGCGACCGTGTCAGCGTGCCGAATGGCGCGGTTATTCCCGGACCGACGCTGCAGGTGCTGGCCGCCGAATCGATCCTGCAGAAGAGAACCCTGCATTGGACTTCGGACCACGTCACCTTTCTCGGTCTCGTCGTGATCGCGCTCGCCATGATCGTGTCCTGGCGTCGGCTCCGCGCCGGCCTGCGGATCGTCCTGCTCGTTGCGATGGCGGGGGCAGCCGAAGCGATCGCAGGACTGCTGCAGGCGCATTGGACCTTGGTGCTCGACACGTCGCTATTTCATGCCGCCATTGTCGCCTATCTCGCCGTGATCGCGCTCGACGAGATCGACGTTCGCGACTGGCTCGGCCAGATTGCGGAAAGCCGGTTCCAGCGCATCGCGATGTCGCTCGGAGAAGGTCTTGTCTGCACCGACCAGGAGCATCGGATCACGGTCTGGAATCCGGGCGCCGCGGCGATTTTTGGCTACGAACCCTCCGAGATCATCGGCCAGCCGTTCGACCTCATCGTCGCGCTCCGGGCGGAAAGCGGACACGCCATGTTTTCCGTCCGCGATGCGGCGCGACCGGAACTGCTGTCGCCCGGTGGAGCGGTCGTCGAGTTCTGGGGGCATCGCAAGAACGGCGACGTTTTCCCGGTCGAGGCCTGCTTTTCGGGCTGGCAAGGTCCAGAGGGATTTCAATATGGCGCGATCCTGCGCGACATTTCCATACGCAAGAGTGCGGCCGAACGGATCCAGTATCTTGCCGAGCACGATTCACTGACGGGACTCGCCAATCGCCACACGCTGCAGGCCGAGCTTACGGCGATGATTGGCGCGGCAAGGGACGAACATGTCGAAGTCGCCCTGTTGGTGCTCGGTCTCGACGGTTTCCAGCACATCAACGACATGTTTGGCCAGGACTGTGGTGACCAGGTGCTGCGCGCGGTCGCCGAGCGACTGAATGTCGAAGCCGGTAGCAAGGGGCTGGTCGCGCGCCTGAGCGGCGACGAGTTCGCGATCGCGCTGCCCGGTGGCGACGGCGTCGCGAGCGCGCCGCAATTCGCGGACCGCCTCGTCACCGCCTTCGACCGTCCGCTCATGGCAGGGACCCGCCAGCACCGCATCAAGATCAGCGTCGGCGGTGCGATCTATCCCGATGACGGCGGCAGCGCCGATGAGCTCTTGAGCAACGGCCACCTTGCGCTCTGCCATGCCAAAACTGTACGGCGCGGCTCGACCGTGATGTTCGAGAGCGCGATCCGGCAGGAGCTCGAGGCACGGCTGACGCTGGAGGCCGAGCTGACGCAGGCCGTCGAACGTGGCGAGTTCGAGCTGTTCTATCAGCCGCAGGTGAATCTGGCGGACGGCCGCCTGCTCGGCGCCGAGGCGCTGATCCGATGGCATCATCCGACGCGCGGCCTGCTCTCGCCCGGCGAGTTCATGCCGGTCGTCAACCAGTCCTCGATCTCCGACCCGATCGCGGCCTGGGTGCTGGCGACAGCATGCCGGCAAGCGCGCGCCTGGGAGCTCGCCGGATGCGGCATCCGCATCGGCGTCAATCTTGCGCCTTCGCAATTCAAATTGGGAAACCTGGCCTGTTCTGTCGCCGAGGCGCTCCATATCACCCAGCTTACACCGGCTCTGCTCGAGCTGGAGGTGACCGAGAACATCCTCTTGCTCGACGAGCAGCGTGTCCTCGAGGAGTTCGTCAAGATCCAGGCGCTGGGGGTGCGGATCGTGTTCGACGATTTCGGCACCGGCTATGCCAGCCTGAGCTATTTGAAGAAATTCCCGCTCGACGGCTTGAAGATCGACCGAACGTTCGTCCGCGACCTGCTGGTCGACGCCGACGACGCGGCCATCGTCGGCTCGACGATCGGGCTGTCGCGTCAATTGGGATTGACCGTGATCGCCGAGGGCATCGAGAACGAGGCCACCGGCGATCTCCTGCGCCGCATGGGATGCGAGGAAGGCCAGGGCTATTTCTTCGGCCGGCCGATGCCGATCGAGAATTTCGAGCGCCGGTTTCTGAACCCGCCCGTCGACGCCGTCACCGCGGATGTCGCCTGATACAGATCACGATCAGCAGCCGACTGGCGCAATGAAGTGATGGCATTGGCGTCGCCTTCGAAATCCCGTCATCGGCGCTGACCCCCTCCACCGTGCCTGCGAGCACGGGGCTTCGTTGCAGGAGGTGTTGCCGAGAGATGATCGGGGGGTGTGGCCAGGCGTGGCGACGGCGACGACGTGCTCCCGCTGTCGGTCTGCCTGCGTGGCGATCGACGTCCGCGCCAAAGCACCCTCAACCCGAGCTCTTGATCCCGCCGTCTGCGGCCGGAGCGGGAGCGGCAGCCTCCTGCCAGGGAATGTCGAATTCGCAGAGCAGGCCGGCCGCGGCGAACTCGCGATGCAGGTTCTTGACCGTCCGGCTCAGCAGCCGGCTGCCAAATCCCGCAACCAGCGGCTCGCTGACCTCGGGACCTCCGCTTTCGGCCCAACGGAAATGCACGAAGTTGATGTCACGCGACCAGCGCACCACGATCCGGCCGGTCGTGACACTGAGCGCGCCGTACTTGCTGGCGTTGCAGGCAAGCTCGTGGATCACCATCGCAAGCTGGGTCGTCAGCTCCGCCGGCAGCAGCAGATCGGGACCATCGACGCAAAGCTGATCGGCTGCGCCCGCGAACGGCAGCACCTGGTCGCTGACCAGTTGCGCGAGATCGGCGCCCACCCATTGGTTCTGCGCGAGGCTCGTATGGGCTGAGGCCAGCGCGTGCAGCCGCCCCATGAAATCGGCGATTTTCGGCTCGCTGCGCGGCAGGAGTTGATAGGCCAGCGATTGCACCACGGCGAGGCTGTTCTTGACCCGATGCGCCAGCTCGCGCAGCAGCAGGTCGCGCTGGCGCTCGGCCTCCTTGGCGGCCGTGATGTCGATATTGACGCCGATCATCTGGCGCGGCGCACCGGTCTCGTCCTTGAGCACCCGCGCGCGGGCTTCGATCCAGCGGGTCGATCCGTCCGGCAGGACGATGCGCCACTCGGCATGCAGCTCGCCGGTGACGAGCGACTGGAGGGCCGCCTGCTCGGCCTGCGGCAGGTCCTCCGGATGGACCAGCCTGGTCCAGGCCTCGTAGGTGCCGCCGAACGTGCCTGGTTTCAGGCCATAGAGCTCCTCGATCTCCTCCGACCAGCTATTGACGTTGGTCTGCGGGTCCCAGACGA
>NZ_JAFAVV010000033.1 GCF_019242285.1 Bradyrhizobium sp. | reverse complement strand
GGCGGGTGTTGGGCGAGTTCGACAGCGCCGATCTCGTGCTGCGTGCCGCGAGCCGCGCCATCACCGACTTTCGCCGCGAGAAATCGCTCAAGGTCACCGTGCATCCCGAGATGCTGGAGCGGGCCCGCGCAGCACTTGCGACGACTGAGGGCAGGGGTCTCGGCCCGTCCGTCACAGTGGACGCCGATCCGCGTCTGGACAGGATGGCCTGTGTCGTCGCCAGCGAGTTTGCCGTGGTCGATGCCAGCATCGACACCCAGCTCGCGGCGATCATGGAGGGTTTCAACATCACCGCCGAGCCTGCCGGAGATCGTCCGTGAACGGGCCGCACCGTGATCCGAGCGAACGGCTCGCCTCCATTCTTCCTCACCTTCAGGAGGTGGTGCGCGACACCGCGCCGCGCGTCGTCAAGGGACGGGTGCGCCGCCTGCTCGGCGTGGTGGTGCACGCGACGGTGACGGACGTGCGCGTCGGCGAGATCTGCCAGCTCATCGACCCCATTACCAAGAACCGCGTGATGGCCGAGGTCACGGGCCTCGTCGACGACATGGCGGTGCTCACGCCGGTCGGAGACCTTGCGGGCCTCTCCAGCCGCACCGAGGTGGTGCCGACCGGACATGAGCTGCGCATACCGGTCGGGCCCGGCCTGCTCGGCCGGGTGATCAACGCGCTGGGCGAGCCCATCGACGGCGCGCGCTGGCACCCGTCGCAAATCGAGGCGCATTATCCGATCGGCGCGCTGCCGCCGCCGCCGCTGCAGCGACAATTGATCGGCGAGCCGATTCAGCTCGGGATTCGCGCAGCCGACGGCCTCCTGACCTGCGCGCGCGGCCAGCGCATCGGCATTTTCGGCCAGCCCGGCAGCGGCAAGTCCACGCTGCTCGCGACCATCGTCGGCGGCACCGATGCCGACGTCGTCGTGGTCGCGCTGATCGGCGAGCGCGGCCGTGAGGTACGCGAATTCGTGGATCGCCAGATCGGGCCCCAGGGGCGCAAGCGCGCGATCGTGGTGGCGGCGACCTCGGACCGTCCCGCGATGGAGCGGGTCAAGGCCGCCTATGTGGCGACCACCATCGCCGAGTATTTTCGCGACCAGGGCAAGCACGTCCTGTTGTTGATGGACAGCCTCACCCGGTTCGCGCGCGCGCAGCGTGAGATCGGCCTCGCGGCCGGCGAGCCCGCCACCCGCCGCGGCTTCCCACCGTCGCTGTTCGCCGAGCTGCCACGCCTGCTCGAACGCTCGGGTACGGCCGTTGCGGAAGGATCGATCACCGGCATCTACACCGTGCTGGTGGAGGGAGACCTCTCGCTCGATCCGGTCGCCGAGGAGGTGCAGGCGCTGCTCGACGGTCATCTGGTGCTGTCCGCCGAGCTCGCCAAGCGCAACCATTTTCCGGCCATCGACGTTCTGCACAGCCGCAGCCGGCTGATGGAGGTGGTCGCCTCGGCGGAACATCGCGCGGATGCCGCGCGCCTGCGCGCTCTGCTCGCCCGATACAACGATGTCGAGCTCCTGCTGCGGGTCGGCGAGTATCGCGAGGGGAGCGACGCTCTCGCCGACGAGGCCGTCGTCAAGATCGATTCCATCAACGCCTTCCTCCGTCAGCCTTCGTCCGACTTCGTCTCCATGGAGGAGACGAGGCGGCAGATGCGGGAGATCGTCCGATGAGCGTGGACAAGGTGCTTGCCGAGCTGCTCGCGCTCCGTCGCGGCCACGAGCAGCGGGCGCTCGACCTCCTGACCCAGCGCGAGGCCGAGCTCTGGCGCGCCGAGGAGACGCGCGCGACCGCGGACGACAAGGCTCAGCAGCACCAGGCGGACGCGCAGGCGCGCGAGCGCGAGGAGCTGCGCGCCCTGCAGGGACGGCCGGTCTCGTCCCACGACATTCTGGGACTGCAGGACCGGCTCGATGCCATGGCGGCGGAGCAAGGCCAACTGAAGGCGGCGGCCGAGACGGCCCGGCAGGATCTCGCCGAGCGCGCGAGCGCGCGCGACGATGCGAGGACGGCGTTTCGCACCCGGCAACGCGCGACCGAGAAGCTCGCCCTGCTCGCGGGCCAGCGCGCGCGAGAGACCGGCCGCAGACAGGCCGCGCTGGCGGACGACGCCGACGACGAGAAGAACACTCGCGGCGCTTCCGGCGTCCCGCCCGGAGGACGCCGCGCTTGAACTCGCACCTCACGATCGTGTCCGACAAGCCGGCCGCGGCCGCTTCGCCGCTGGTGGCGCTCGAACTGCCAACCATCTCTCCTGCCCACCTGCACGCCATCAACGCCTTCTATCGGCGCCGGCGCACGCTCACCATCAGCGTTGCGGGGCGGTCGATCGCGATCGCCGCACAATGGCCCGCGAACGAGACCGACGCGCGCGCCGACGTGCCTCTTACCATCAACGTCGACGACGAACCGGTCGAGCTGATGCTGCCGCGGCCACTGCTCGAATTCCTGATCGGCACCGCCGACGGAGCATTGTCGCTGGAGCGGTTGCGGCCGGATCATGCCGGTCTCGTGATCGAGTTCGTCTTGGCGGACGCGCTCGGCGCCATCGAGCGCGTCACCGGCTGGAAGCTGGAGGTGCGGTCGGTCGGCGCGCCGGCATCGTCACGCCACGACGCCACACGAGCGGCGCTGTCTGCCGCCATCGTGGCCGATGGGCTCGGGCGCTGGCCGTGCGAGTTGCGCCTGCCGCCTCGTCTTGCCGTGAAGCTCGCCCATCACCTCGACCTCGCCGCAGGCCTCGAGGAACCGCTGCCGACCTTGCCGGTCGCCCTCTGCCTGCGCGTGGCTGCCGTGACCCTGACCGCGGCGGAGTTGCACGGGCTGTCGGCGGGCGATGTCGTACTGCTCGACGCGCATTGCCCCGGCGGCAGCGCCGTCGCCGTGTTCGGCGAGCATTGGCTTGCACCCGTCGCACTCGACGACGCCGGGGCACGTCTCACCGCTGCGCCGATCCCCGGCCGCGGCTCACAATGGGAATGGATCATGGAGAAGCAACGCGACGCCGCCAAGGGCGCGGCGCCGGAGGCCACCGATCTCGACGCCCTGCCGGTGCAGGTCGTGATCGAGCTCGGCCGGCTCGAGCTCGAGCTCGCCGAGGTCAGGCGGCTCGCGCCCGGCGCGATCCTGCCGCTGACGCGGCCGCTCGACGAGCCGCTCGATATCATCGCCAACGGACGCCGCATCGGCCGCGGCACGCTGGTGCGGATCGGCGACAGCACCGGGATTCGCATCACACGGCTGCTCGGCAATGGCTGATTCACCGAACGTCCTCGGCATCATCATCTTCACCACGGCGATCGGCCTGCTGCCGTTGTTCGTCGTGACCATGACCGGCTTCTTGAAGATCGCGGTGGTGCTGTTCCTCGTCCGCAATGCGCTCGGGACCCAGCAGACACCGCCGAACATCCTGCTCTATGGCATCGCGCTGGTCCTGACCGTCTACGTGACGACGCCGCTGATCGGCGATGTCTACGGTCGCCTGTCGGCGCAGCCGCTGCAATTGCGGACCGTCGAGGATCTGAGCGAGATCGCGAAGACGGTGCGGCAGCCGGTGCAGGCGCACCTTGCCCGCTTCACGCTGCCGAGCGAGCGCCAGTTCTTCATGTCGGCGACGACCAAGGTCTGGCCGGAGAGCGCCCGGGCCGATCTCAAGGACGACGATCTCATCGTGCTGCTTCCCGCCTTCGTCGGCTCCGAGCTGACCCGCGCCTTCGAGATCGGATTCCTGCTCTATCTTCCCTTCCTCGTCCTCGACCTCGTCGTGACCAACGTCCTGATGGCGCTCGGCATGGTGATGGTGTCGCCGACCCTGATCTCGGTGCCTCTCAAACTGTTCCTGTTCGTTGCGGTGAGCGGCTGGACCCGCCTCCTGCACGGCCTGATCCTGAGCTATGGCGGATGACGCGCGAGCTCGACCAGTTCTCACGGAGACCGCAATGAGCCCCGACATCCTGCTCACCAAGGTGAACGCCGCGCTGATGACGGTGCTGCTGGTCTCGAGCCCGGTGCTGATCGCCGCGGTGGCGGTCGGCGTCCTCGTCGGCCTCGCGCAGGCGCTGACCCAGATCCAGGACCAGACGCTGCCGCAGGCGGTCAAGCTGATCGCCGTGCTCGTCATCATCATGCTGCTGGGACCGCTGCTGGCGGGCCAGATCTCGCAGCAGGCCTCGTCGGCGCTGGACGAGTTTCCGGTGCTGACCCGGTGAAGGATGCGATCGGAAATCGTCCGTGGATCCGACGCCCGACATCGCCGTCCTTCTGCAGCACGGCTACGAGTACCTGGCCGCAGCGGGGATCGTGTTCTCCCGCATGACGGCGGTGATGCTGGTCATGCCGGTGTTCACCCGCATCGGCGTGACCGGCGTGCTGCGCAACGGCATCGCGCTCGCGCTCGCACTTCCGATGGTGCCCGCGGCGGCAGCGGCGCTGGCGGGCGAGCACCTCGGCACCGCCAGGATCGCCGCCCTGCTGTTCAAGGAATTCACCGTCGGCCTCGTGCTCGGCTTCGTCCTTGGCGTGCCGCTCTGGGCGGCGGAAGCAGCCGGCGACATGCTCGACCTGCAGCGCGGCGCGTCGATGGCGACCCTGATCGACCCGCAGGGCACCGAGGAAGCAAGCGTCACCGGCACCATCCTGTCGCTGGCGATGGTGGCGCTGTTCTTCGCGTCCGGCGGCTTCCTCATCACCGTGCGGATGCTCTACGAGAGTTACGGAATCTGGCCGGTCGCCCGCATCCTACCGGTGTTCGCCCCCGATGCCGCGACGCAGCTCCTCGGCCTTCTCGACGACGTCTTCAATCTCGGCCTGCTGCTGGTGGTGCCGATCATCATCTGCCTGCTGCTGGCCGACATCCTGCTCGCGCTGGTGTCGCGCGCCGCACCGCATTTCAACGTCTTCGCACTGTCGCTCGCAGTCAAGTCGCTGCTGTTCGCCGTACTGCTGGTGCTCTACAGCGGCTTTCTCGCAAGCTACATGGGACGCGACCTCGCAACGCTGGCGGGGGCGACAGACAGACTGCACGCGATCAGCGGCGGCGGGAAGTGACGGCCGTGCCGTGCGAGCATCAGGCCACCACGGCATGCCAAATTCCCCGCACAATCGAGCCACACTGCCGTCCGCCTGCCCGGACAGATTGTGGCGTCTCAGCCACTCGCTTCCGGTCAAGGCAACCACACATCGCAGGCTCCAATGTCAGGCATCGTTCGCGCGGCTTCAATCTGCGGATTGTCGATTATGCTGCAAGGCTTCACTGCGACCTGCTTCGCCGGTACTGACGAGCCCGCGGATGGTCCGGCCTGGACCACGTGCCGCGACGCCCCGACGCGCCGCTGCGCGCTCGATCACGCGGTCGAAATCGTGCGCACATTGTCGACCTCATCGATCCGCGCAGCGACGGTCGCGCAGATCGCCCGTGCGCAAGTGGACGCCGGACTGATGCAACAGGCGTCCGGCACGATCGATCTGCTCAAATCGGACGAAATGGCCGCCGTCGTCGGACATGCCGCGCGGGTCAAGGCGGAAACCGGCAGGCTCGACGAGGCACTTCGGTTGGCGAACGCCATCGCTGATCCGGGCGCGCGCGGTCTGGTATTGGGATCGATCGCGGTCGCGGAAGGCGAGGCCGGCAAGATCGATGATGCCCTCCGGCGCGTGAGGGCCGAAAGTGATGGCACGGCGCGCGCCGTTGCGATTCGTCGCGCGGCCTGGGGGTTGCGGATGGTTGCGGTGGAACGGGGCGACGACGGCAAGCTCGTCGAGGCGCTGCGCGAGGCAGAGCCGACACGCATGCCGATGTCGGTTGCCTATTGGCATCCATCGATGCACGTGCCGGCGCTCTGGATCATCGCCGACGCGCAGGTCCGCGCCGGCAAGATCACGGAGGCCGTGCAGTCTGCCGGACTGGCGCGCTTTGACCGGGAACAGGTATTCGCCGCGCTTTTGCATTTCCTCGCCCGTGCTGGCAAGGTCTCGGAGGCGCTGGGGATCGTTCAGGCCATCGAGACGAACGCGTTGCGCGTCGTGGCGCTCCAGATCGCGACCGACCCGACGTTGCTGTCTTCCTCGCCGGACATCAATTTCGATCCCGATCGCGATTCGGAGCTGGACACCGTTGCGCCGCAGAACAAGGTCGCACCGGGGGCGCTCGCGATCGCACAATCCTTCTCGGAGCCCGCTCGCTCGCCGGCACTGCGCATGCTGGCCGAGGCGCAAGCCAACGCAAACGAACCCGCCGCGGCGCTCGAAGCTGCGAAGCTGATCGACAACCCGGAGGACCGCGTCGGCGCGCTGCTTGCCATCGGCAAGGCGCAGGCGAGGATCGGCCAGCAGGCGCCCGCGAAGGCCTCTTTCAACGAGGCGCTCCAGACCATGCGCTCCGCGCCGTTGCGCGGCAGCCTCGTTCAGAGCATCGCGGTCGCCGAGGCCGAAGCCGGCCGAACCGACGAAGCGCGCGCGCTCGCAGAGACGATCAACGAGCAGTGGTCGCGCGGCACCGTGTTTGCTGAAATTGCCCGGGCGCTGGCGAGAGCCGGCAAGGCTGCCGAGGCGCAAAAAGCGGCGGACGCCGTCAAGGCGACCTCGTTGCCGACCGATCCGAACCAGGCCATCGTCAGAGGTTTTGCCGAAGGAGGTCATATCGACCAGGCCGTCGCGACCGCGAAGGGAATGGGCCAGCAGGCCGGAGAAATCGCCTTGCACCTCGCCGCGGTAACGTTGTGCGACAACGGGCAGACCGGTTATGCACTGCAACTCGCGCGGGCGATCCGCCCAGGAGAGCTCCAGGTCGACACCTTGCTGAAGATCGCGCGCGCCCTGCGCCGGTCCGGCGCCGAGGCGGACGCCTCGAACGCCATCCGCGAAGCCTTCAATGTCGTGGCCGCCGACTCCAATCTGTTCATGCCGATGGAGCTCGTGTCGCTGTCCCGCGCCTTGCCGGACTGACAAGCATGGCCGCGCTGTCCTAGAAATCCATGTCGAAACGGTAGCCGCCGGAACCGCGGTGACGACGGCGCCGCTGATACCGCCGCGGCGAGCGCCGGTCCTCCCGTCGGTCCGAACGAATCCATACCGTGATCTTCTTCGACACCACCGGCGGCTTGAACATGAAATGGTTGGCGTCGCCCAGTACGAGCTGCAGCGTGTGCTTGCCGGGCGGCAGGTCGATTTCCGCTTCGGTTTCGCCGGCGCCGAAATGCAGATGCTGCTTGTCGAGCGGAATCGGCTCGTCGGCGGCCGGCAGCTCGTCGACGTCGATCAGGAGATGATGGTGCCCGCTATTGGGAAAGCTGTCACCCGCATGCGTGACGCCCATGTGATTGAGGCCGAAACGCACCCTGATCGAGCCGTAGGCGGTCTCGTTGTCCTCCGGCGCGATGAAATAGATCTCGGCGTTGGACGGCGCCGGCGTGCCCTGCGCGTGGAGCACGCCCGGCAGCAGCGCCAGCACGACAGCGAGCAAGGTGGACTGGGCAAGCTTCATGACAATCCCCGCGAACGATCAAGGTGAGCGCGCGACCCGCAGGCCGAGCGTCGGGTAGCGCGCATTGAAGTCGAACTGGGCGCGGCTCGCGGCGCGGACATCGGCGGGCTTGTTCCGCCACGAGCCCGACCGGAACACGCGCGACGGACACGTTCCCTCGTCGATCCAGGGTGAGCCGTCGCTCGGTGCGCCGTGATAATCCTTGTGCCAGCAATCGGCGACCCACTGGCCGACGTCGCCACCCATGTCGTAGAGGCCGAACGGGTTGGGTTTGAAGCTGCCCACCGCCATGGGACGCTTGGAATCGTAGGGCTCGTTGCAGCCCCGGCAGTTGGCCACGCCCGGCTGCACGTCCCTGCCCCACCAATACGCCGTGGAGGTTCCTGCGCGCGCGGCGTATTCCCATTCGGCCTCGCTCGGCAGCCGATAATTCTTGCCGGTCGCAGCCGCGAGCCAGTTCACGAATTGCTGCGCATCGCTCCAGCTCAGATTGCTGACCGGAGCATCCTCCTTGCCGCTCGCGACCGGCGTGCAACTCTTGGCGGCGACGCAGGCATTCCATTCACGCACCGTGATCGGGAATTTCCCGATCGCAAACGCCTTGATCGTCACGTTGTGAGTTGGCCGCTCCGAATAATCATCGTTGCTGCCCATGACGAAGCTGCCGCCCGGCAACACCACCATCACGGGTTCGGTGGCTGCCGGCGTCACCGATGCGGTGTGCTCCGGCTCGGCCACGTGCGGCGGCGCGTCGGCCGTCGGCTGCGGACTCGGCCGCGACGATGGCTGATGCGGTTGAGCCGGGGCGCTCGCAGGCACTCCCACCGTCTCGGCGGCATGGACGGACGCAGTCGGGCTCGGCGTCGGCGACGGACTCGGGCTCGGCACGGCAGCATTTGGCGGGACAGTACTTGGCGGGACAGTACTTGGCGCGACGACGACGGGCGTCGCGGGAGTGGCCGGCGCAACCGGCTGGTTTGCCGGTGTCGGCGCGACGGGGGATGGCGATGCGGCCGGTGGAACATTCGTCGGCTTCGTCGCGGCAACCTTGGTACCCGACGGACGCTCGGCGGCGACACGCCCCGAGGGTTGCAGCAGGAAGTACCAGGCCGCGAGCGCGGCGATCGTCAGCACGATTACGAAGGCGATCGCGCCGCCCGGCAGCCTGCCCTGCATCCCAGGTTCGAATTGCTTGCTCTCGGCCTTGTCGGCGGCCCAGAGAAACTGATCTGCCAGCTTCGTCTGGCCACGGGCGCTGGCGAGATCCGCCTGCGTTCGCGCCTGGGCCGGCGAATAGAGCGGGCTCGGCTCGCCCGGCGCGCGTCGCACGACGTACCAGATTCCGCCGTGAACGATGGCGTCGACCTCGAGTGGCCCCGCGCTCGCCTCGATGGAGCGTCGCAGAGCGTCGCACACGGTGAGATCGGGAATCTGCTCCCCACGCGCCGTTCGTTCGATGACCTCCAGGCATTTCGCCTGTTCCTTCGGCTCGCGGAACGACGGCGGCCGTCCCTCGCTGACCAACACGAGCAGCGTCTGATTGCACCGAGCGCAGGTCGCCGCGTGCGTCTCGGTCGGGTCCGCCGCGGCGCTTCGATGGTCTGCGTCCATGAACCCAATCAATGCATCAGCGAGCGTGGAACATCCTGAAGACTATCCAAACTCTATACCGGTTCAATGTTGTCATTCGTTTGACTGGATGCCGGTTCCGGCCTGCGCGCTTCACTCGGACCCATCCGCATACATTATTCACAATTGGATCGACGGACATCCTCACGCCCTGATTGCGACCCGATGCAGGTCCATCGAGGTTCTCTTAGTTTCGGAGCCAGCCAGGATGAGCCTCTCGACAGCGGTCCGCACTCCAGTCGCCACCGATCCGCGCAACTTCGTCTCCGCGCTGTTCACGCCGGCCGCCCAGAACACGGGCGTGACGGCCACCGTTCCGACCAAGGCGCCCGCTCCCGCCGCCGATCCGTCGACCGAGGCGCAGAAGGTGCTCGATACCGGGAAGCGCCCCTTCATCGTCGACAATTACGAAGCGCGCATGGAAGCGTTTGCGCAGGCGCTGCAAAAGGGCGATGCGTCCTATCGCAGCCAGCTCATGAACGAGATCCTCAACCGCGATCCCAATGCGCTGAATTCCTGGATGACGTCGCAGCGCGCCGACATCCTGCAGCAGCAGGGCCACATCTCTGCCGACCAGCGCACGCTGATCGGACAGGCGATGACCGATCCGCAGGTCGATGCCCACAAGATCAAGGGGCTCCTCTCCGACGAGGGCTGGTTCGGCCTGTCGCGCAACGACCACGTGCACAGCATCGTCTCCATCCTCAACGGCGGTGATGCCGCCCACATGAACGGCGTGCTGGCCGATCTCGGCGATGGCGATCTGCGGAGCCTTGCCAACAACATCGAGCATGGCGGCGGCCTGGGCCAGCAGGGAATCGCCGGCTCGGAGCGAAACAGCTTCTTTCAGATGCTGGCCGGCAGAGCCGATCCCACGCAATACGCGCGCATCGTCGACGCCTTTGCCAGCAAGGACGGATATCAATCGAGCCTCGACGTCGCCACCCTGGTATCCGACGCCGCCAAAACGATGTCGCCGAGCGAACTCGGAAAGTTCATCAACGCCGCGACCCCGAGCCTTGCGCCCTGGGCGCGAAGCGAGATGTTCCAGACGCTGTATCAGCCCGACAATATCGGCAAGCTGTCGACGATCGAGGCCGACCGGCTGAGCCAGTTCAACGGTGCCGATGGCAAGCCGCTGTGGAAGAACGAGCAGCAGAAGGACGCGCTCGCCGCCATGCTGCTGCAGGATCCGACGCTGACGCCGCAGCGCTTCATCCACGACCAGAACATGGCGCAGCTTGCGATTGCCGCCTATAGCGGCGACCACCCCTTGCCTGCGGGCTACGTCAAGGTCGACCCGAGCACCGATCCGGCATTGAAGGGCAAGCTGTCGCAAGCGGACTTCGTCAACAACCAGACCGGCTTCAGCGCCTCGCTGTTCAAGGACACCAAGACCGGCACCTAC
>NZ_JAFAVV010000853.1 GCF_019242285.1 Bradyrhizobium sp. | reverse complement strand
GCTTCCGCGCGCACACTGTCTAATACGGAGAGACCGTCACCCCACCCCGGCACGCATCTCGCTTCGCTCGATCGCGTGCCGACCCTCCCCCTCCAGGGGAGGGTGGGCCCAACCGCTCTGCTCTTCCCATATGCGATAGCCCTGCCCGCAAGCGGGAGAGGGAGCGCACCGCCGTTGACGCGGCGGGAGTCTTGACAGCGGTCTCCCCCTCACGTGCTGCTGCCGGCGGCGCTGGCGACCACGGGCAGCACGTCGTTGGCGGCATGCTCGGCTTCCTTGGTGCGGACCGATCCGAACGGCCGCTCCAGCATGCGGCGGATGCGCACGGGATCGGGCCCCATGTGGAAATCGATCGCGCGCTGATGCAGTGCGCGCTCCGACTGGGTCGGCCGGTTGCGCTGGCGCAAATAATCGAGCCAGGTCGGGCAGTGGTAGCGCTCGGTCCACAGTTCGGGATCGGCGATGTCGCGCGCGATCGACCAGCCATAGGCGCCGTTGCGCTGGCGCGAGAGCTGCACGTCCTGCATCACGTGGTGGAAGGCGCGGGCGTCATCCTGCGCGACGCGGTACTCGATCTCGACCACCAGCGGTCCGCTGCGCGGGGTGAGCGTCTCGAGCCGCACCTCGGGATCGGCGAGCATCTCGGCGTCCTCGTCGCGGGCGCCGATCCGCGGCATCCGCCAGAACAGGCCGAGCAGTGGCGTGGCGAGCATCAGCACGGCGGAGGTGAGCAGCGCGGTCTCCACCCCGGCCGCGTCGGTGAGGTGGCCCCAGCCCCAGCTTCCGATCGCGATGCCGCCGGCGATCGAGGCCTGGAATGCCGCGAGCGAGCGGCCGGCGACCCAGCGCGGCGCCGAGAGCTGGACGCCGATGTTGAACAGCGCCACCGCCAGCATCCAGGAGGCGCCGGCCACCACCAGGGCTGCCGCGGTCAGCACCGGCTCGCGGCTCACGGCTACCGCCGCGATCGCCCCTCCCATCGCGATCGCGCAGGCGCGCACCGCCGACTCGCCGCTCATCTGCCGGCGCACCTGGCCGATGTTGAGCGCGCCGACCACCGCGCCCATGCCGAAGGCGCCGAGCATGATGCCGTAGGTCTCTGCGCCGCCATGCAGCAGGTCGCGCGCCACCAGCGGCATCAGCGCCGAGACGGAGCCGCCGACCAGGCCGGTGACGAAGGTGCGGGTCAGCACGATCTTGATCGGCGGCGAGTTGGTGATGTAGCGCACGCCGGAAACGATGGCGCGGTTGAGCCGCTCGCGCGGCAGATGCTGCGGCTCGGTGACCCGCTTCCAGAGAAACAGCACAATGAGCAGCGGCAGATAGAGCACGGCATTGGCGGCGAAGGCCGCGACCGCGCCAGCGGCGGCCACCACGATGCCGCCGATCGCCGGGCCGAAGCTGCGCGCGATGTTGTAGCTGATGCCGTTCAGCGCCACCGCCGACGGCAGCGTTTCCGCCGGCACCTGCTCGCTAACCGAGGACTGCCAGGCCGGCCCGAACAGCGCGTTGCCGCTGCCGACCACGAAGCACAGCAACAGCAGGGTCTGCGGGTTGATCAGGCCGAACCAGGACAGCGCGGTGAGCGCGGAGGCGCCGGACAGGGCGATCGACAGCGAGAGCAACGCCACCACGCGGCGGTCGTACATATCGGCGATGGCGCCGGCCGGCATCGCGATCAGCATGACCGGCAGCATCAGCGCGGTCTGCACCAGCGCGACCTTGTCGGCCGAGGAAGTCATCTGGGTCATCGCCCAGGCCGCGCCGACCGCCTGGATCAGAAGGCCAAGGTTGGAGAGCAGGCTGGCGAGCCAGATGCGCCGGAAGATCGAATGCCTGAGCGGCGCGGTGATACCGTCCGCGGCTTGCATCTGGCGTTTGGGCAATTCGGTCATGTCGGGCTGGCTGCCTCGCGTGATTCCATGAGGACCCCAAGTGATGCCTGCGAACCGCCGTCCGTGTCCAGGGCGTTCGGCTGCGCCGCCCGGCTTTGGCCAGCATCGCGCGACAGGATTGCAGTCGGCGAATCGATTGACTAGCTGTCAATCACCGGCTTTTTGCACCGGATTTTTGCGGGCATCGGCAACGAGCGAGGCGGTCGTATGAGCATAGCCGAAATCTATCCGTTCCGGCCGCCCGGCCGGCCGCTGGTGCCGCCGATCCCGCCGCGCGCGCCGGATAACATGACCGTGTTCGGCTGGATGCGGCGGCTGCGCGAGAACGCGATCGGCGGCTGGCGCGAGCAGGCCTACGAGGCCGACATCATCCAGGGACGCTTCCTCGGCAGCTCGAGCTTCATCCTCAACACACCGGATGCGATCCGGCATGTGCTGGTGGACAATTACGAGAACTATACCCGCACGCCCGCGGCGTTCCGGGTGCTGCGCCCGCCGCTCGGCCAGGGCCTGCTGGTGGCCGAGGGCCGGGCCTGGAAGCACCAGCGGCGCACGCTGGCGCCGGCCTTCACCCCGCGCGCGGTGACGACGCTGGTCCCGCACATGCTCGCAGTGACCGACGAGACGGTCGCGAAACTCAAGCAGAACCGCGGCGAGGGGGTCGACCTGCGCGAGATCATGCAGCACATGACGCTGGAGATCGCCGGCCGCACCATGTTCTCGTTCGGGATGGACCGCCACGGCGCCACCCTGCGCGAGTTCGTGGTCGAATATGGCGACCGGCTGGCGCGGCCCTATCTGCTCGACCTGATCCTGCCGCTGTCCTGGCCGTCGCCGAAGGATTTTCCCCGCGCCCGCTTCCGCAAGCGCTGGACCGCGTTCATCGCCACGCTGATGGCGGAGCGGCGCGCCGCCGGCAAGAAGGACGGCGCCCCGCCGCGCGACCTGTTCGACCTGATGGGCGATGCGCGCGATCCGGAGACCGGCGAATCCTTAAACAAGGCTGCCTTCACCGACGAGCAACTCGGCGATGAGGTCGCGACCATGATCCTCGCCGGCCACGAGACCACCGCGACTGCGCTGTTCTGGGCGCTGTATCTCCTGGCGCTCGATCCCGAGACCCAGGAGCGGGTCGCGGCCGAGGCGCGGGCGCTGCCGGTGGATGCCGCGCCCGATCTCGACAGCCTGAAATTCACCCGTGCGGTGATCGACGAGACCATGCGGCTCTATCCGCCGGCCTTTCTGATCGCGCGCGCGGCCACGGCCGCGGACACTATCGCGGGCCGTCCGGTCAAGCGCGGCGACGTGATGCTGATCGCGCCCTGGCTGTTGCACCGTCACCGCAAGCTCTGGCGCGATCCCGATGCGTTCCTGCCGGAGCGCTTCATGGCGCCGGCGCCGCCGCCCGACCGCTTCGCCTACATGCCGTTCGGCGTCGGCGCGCGGGTCTGCATCGGCGCGCATTTCGCGCTGGTGGAGGCGACGCTGGTGCTGGCGAAGCTGATCGGCACGTTCCGCATCGGTCTTCTCGACAGGGCCCCGGTGATGCCTGTAGGTATCGTGACCACGCAGCCCGATCGCTCGCCGATGTTTGTCATCTCACCGCGATAGAGTTCTCCGATCAACGGAGGAGCCGGCATGAGTCATATCGAAGCCCAGATATCGACCCTGAAGCAGACCGCCGATCCGGCGATCGCGGACGCGATCGCCGAGCTGATCGACGAGGGCGAGGACCACGAGCTCAACCGCATCAACGCGCTGGACTTCTCCAGACGGAGGGGTTTCGACGAGGAGCGGACGATCTCGACCTTCCTGCATGCCGCCAAGCTCGGCCTGTTCGAGCTGACCTGGAACGTCCTCTGCCCGGGCTGCGGCGGCGTGCTGGATGCGCATGACACGCTGAAATCGCTGCGTGGCGACGACTATCATTGCGGGCTCTGCGCCTGCGGCTACGAGGCCTCCGTCGACGAGCAGGTCGAGGTTGCCTTCACCGTCAGCCCGGCGGTCCGGCGGATCGCCGCGCATGACCCGAACTCGCTGCCGATCTGGGATTATTTCAAGCAGGTGTTCTGGAGCTCGGGCGTCGATTTCGACGAGGAATCGTTCGCCGCGCTTTCCAACGAGGTGGTGCTGGATGCGCGCGAGCTGCCGGCCGGCGATCGCGCCGTGGTGTCGCTCGATCTGCCCACGCAGTTCATCATCGTGTTCGAGCCCGTGACCCATGCCGCCCGCTTCATCGACGTGCAGGGCGAGCCGACCGGCCAGGTGCAGAAGCTGTCGCTGACCTACGACCATAAGGGATCGCCGGTCGAAACCACGACGCTGCGGCCGGGGCCGCTGGAGCTCACGCTCGACAACAAGGCCAAGCTGCGGGTGCTGCCGACGGTGCTGGTCGCGGCCGACGCGCTGCATCATCTGATCGGCAAGCGCAAGCCGTTCCTGACCGCCAAGCGCATGCTGTCCAACCAGACCTTCCGCGACGTCTTCAAGGCCGACAATCTCGATCTCGACCAGCGCTTGAAGATCACCTCGCTGACCTTCCTGTTCACCGATCTCAAGGGCTCAACCGCGCTCTACGAGCGGGTCGGCGATCTCGTCGCCTTCGACCTCGTGCGCGCGCACTTCCGCGCGCTCCTGGAAATCATCGCGGCCGAGAAGGGCGCCGTGGTGAAGACGATCGGAGATGCCGTGATGGCGACTTTCGTGCGCCCGGAGCACGCGCTCGCCGCCGGCCTTCGCATGCGCGCGGCGATGGACAGACTCAACGAGGAGCGTGGCAGCAGCGATCTGGTGGTCAAGATCGGCATTCACGAGGGCCCGTGCCTTGCGGTGATGCTCAACGAGCGGCAGGACTATTTCGGCCAGACCGTCAACATCGCGGCGCGGGTGCAGAGCCTGTCGACCTCGCAGGAGATCCATATCACCGGCCCGGTGATCTCCTCGCCGGGGGTTGCGACCATCCTGGAGCGGCAGGCGATCCGGCCGATTCAGAAGGAGGCCGCACTGCGCGGCATCGCCGACAAGGTCGTGGTGTATGAGATACCGTGAGCATGGCCTCATTGCGGGCTCGCTCTTCGCGCTGATTGCCGAAACGTAATGCGGGCAGGGGAACATGCCGACATTGCGCCGGTTGAGGTGACGCGTCATATATTGACGGGCCGTCGAATGCCGGCCTGACGATTCTCGAAAAAATGCGGCGGGAAGCATGCTGGACGGACTGCGCCAATTCATTGCCGATGTGGTTGCCCCGAATCCGCGGCAGCGCGCCTTCGACGACGACGATTATCGCCTGGCCGCGACCGCATTGCTGGTCCACGTGATCTCGCTCGATGGCGAGCCCTCGGCGGTCGAGAGGCGCAAGCTGCACAGCCTGATCGAAAGCCGGTTCGGGCTTGATCGCGGCAGCGCCGATCACCTGATCGCCTCCGCGACGCTGGTCGAGGGTGAGGCGGTCGACCTCTATCATTTCACCAGCGTCATCATGCGCGAAGTCGACGAGGCCGGCCGGCTCCGCATCGTCGAGATGATGTGGGAGCTGGTCTATGCCGACGGGCAGGTCAGCGAGTTCGAGGACAATGTGGTCTGGCGTGCCGCCGACCTCCTGGCCGTGTCGGCGCGCGACCGCATCGAGCTGAAGCACCGCGTTGCGGCCGAGCAGGCCACGCCCGCGCCGGTGCCGGAGGAGTGAAGCTTGCGGCGTTTCGCCGCCTGCGCCTTCGCCACATGACCAAACTTTAATCTCGTCCACGGCGCAATTGTGCCTTCATAGCCGCTGTCCGCAGGCGGGGCGGCTTGCAGGACGGCTCACATGTCATTACGAGCCTATGTTTCTCGTCCGGCGCAAACGGTCAGGGCGCCGTCGTTTTCTTGTTTGTCTATGCGAGAGCAGTGATCGTGAGCGAGCGTGTGACGCTGATTACCGGCGCCTCCGCGGGGATAGGCGCCGAGCTGGCGCGTGTCTTTGCCGCCAGGGGACATCGTGTGGCGCTGGTGGCGCGCCGTGCCGACCGCCTGGCGGCGCTTGCGAGCGAGATCGCCGCCGGCGGGACCGCCGCGCCGATCGTGATTGCCTGCGATCTGCATGCCGCAGATGCCAGCGACAAAATCTCGGCCGCACTCGCCGAGGCCGGCGCCGAGGTGGAGTATGTCGTCAACAATGCCGGCTACGGCCTGTTCGGCCGCGCGGCCGAGCTCGACCGCGCCGATCAGCTCGGCATCATCGACGTCAATATCCGTGCGCTGACCGACCTGTCATTGCGCTTCACGGACAGCCTGATCAGAAACCGCGGCGGCATTCTCAACATGGGATCGGTTGCCGGCTTCCTGCCTGGCCCCGGCATGGCGACCTATTATGCATCGAAGGCCTATGTGCTGTCCTTCACCGAGGCGCTGCGGCAGGAGCTCGCGCCGCGCGGCGTGCGGGTGACGCTGGTATGTCCCGGCCCGGTGCCGACCGAGTTTCAGAACCGCGCCGGGTTCAAGCCTGGATTTGATTCGGCGATCCTCAACGTTCCGCCGGCCGCCGTCGCCAAGCAGGCCTATCACGGTCTGATGGCCAACAAGCGCATCGTGCTGCCCGGCCTCGGCATCAAGATGGTGCCCACCGCGCTACGGTTCTTTCCGCGCGGCTTCATCCTCGGCGCGGTCGGCCGCTTCCAGCTCCGCAAGCGATGACCGGCGGTGGCGGGACCGTATTGGCCCGGCATTTGCTTTTGCTTGTCTGTGTGCCGCGGCTCACGCCAAATTAACCTTTGCTTAGCAATGATTTCAGCGTGATGACGAGATCGAGACGAATGGATCGGGTCGCTGCGGCTGACGCCGCGCCGCCGCTCGCACCGGTTCTCATCGTGCTGCATCAGGAAAATTCCACCCCGGGCCGGGTCGGCAATGTGCTGCGCGCGCTCGGGCATCCGCTCGACATCCGCCGTCCGCGCTTCGGCGATGCGCTGCCGGAGACACTCGATGAGCACGCCGGTGCCGTTATTTTCGGCGGTCCGATGAGCGCCAACGATCCCGACGACTATGTTCGTCGCGAGATCGACTGGATCGCCGTGCCGCTGCGCGAGCAGCGGCCGTTGCTCGGCATCTGCCTCGGCGCCCAGATGCTCGCCAGGCAGCTCGGCGCGCGCGTCGCCCCGCACCCGCAGGGCCGAGCGCAGATCGGCTATTACCCGGTCTACCCGACCGATGCGGGCCGCTCCGTCTGCCCGGACTGGCCCGATCACGTCTATCACTGGCACCGCGAGGGTTTTGACCTGCCCGACGGGGCCGAACTACTGGCCGAGGGCAGCGACTTCCCGAACGAAGCGTTCCAGTACGGCCATGCCTTCGGTCTCCAATTCCATCCCGACGTGACCTACGCGATGATGTATCGCTGGACCACGCGCGGCCATGCGCGGCTCGCGATGCCCGGCGCGCGGCCGCGGCATCACCACTTCGCCGACCGTGCGGTGCACGACGTGGTGGAGCGCGCCTGGCTGAAGCATTTCATGCAGGGCTGGCTGAAGCGCCAGCCGATGCTGCTGGCGCAGGCGGCGGAGTAGGTGACAGTTGCGGATGCCGAACTAGCCCGCCTTCGCCCTGCGGGCTACGGCGTGGCAGCCTTGCTACGAACGACCTTGCCGAGGCCCGTCTTCGCCCGTTGGGCTTCGCCGGGCACGCTTCGCCAGCACGGGGCTGGCGTGCCACGCGTAGCCCGAAGGGCGAAGCGTGGTGGAGCCAGGCGGGATCGAACCGCCGACCTCATCATTGCGAACGATGCGCTCTCCCAGCTGAGCTATGGCCCCTCCGTGGGTCGCCCCGGTAACGAATGGGCAACCAAGAGTGGGCGCCATTTACAATCCGCGCCAAGGTCAAGTCAAGGACGGGGAATACTGCGCCGGTTGAGGTATTTGACCCGGCTTCCCTTGTTTGGCCGGGGTGGAACCGGTATCTAGCACCACGTCCTTCCGCGATTGAGCCAGAGTTCAGAGCCCCAAGCCATGCGTGCCGTACTCGACATCATTCTCATTGTCCTCGATCTCTACATCTGGCTGCTGATCGCGTCGGCGATCCTGTCCTGGCTGATCGCCTTCAACGTCGTCAACACGCGCAACCAGTTCGTTTCCGCGGTGTCCGAATTCCTGTACCGGATCACCGAGCCGCTGCTGGCGCCGATCCGCAACGTCATGCCCAATCTCGGCGGGCTCGACATCTCCCCGATCATCCTGATCCTGATCATCATGTTCGTCGAGCGGGTGATCACCTATTACATCTACCCTGCCGTCTTCTGACGTCGCGGGGATGTGACCGATCCATGTGACTGATCCATGTGACCGATCCCTGGCGCTTGTCCACCACGGGACTGAGCATCACGTTGCGGGTGACGCCGCGCGGCGGCCGCGATGCGATCGACGGCATCGAGACGATGGCGGACGGCCGTGCCGCGCTGAAGGTGCGGGTTCGCGTCGCAGCCGAAGGCGGCGCGGCCAATCGTGCGGTGACGGAGTTGCTTGCAACGGCGCTGGGCGTGCCGAAGCGATGCGTTCAGCTCATGTCCGGGGCGACCTCGCGGTTGAAGCAGGTCGGCATCGAAGGCGATCCCGCCGCGCTCGGTGCAGCGTTGCGCGCGCTGACCGCGAAGCCGCAGGCGGACGAGGGCTGACCTATTTCTTCGCGCGCGCGATGCCTTCCTCGATCAGTTTCTGCGCGTCGTCGGGGCCGCCCCAGCGCAGGACCTTGACCCATTTGTTGCGCTCGAGGTCCTTGTAGTGCTCGAAGAAGTGCTGGATCTGCGCCAGCGTGATCTCGGGCAGGTCGCCGTAGCTCTTCACCCGGTCGTAGCGCTGGGTCAGCTTCGACGACGGCACTGCGATGATCTTCTCGTCGCCGCCGGCCTCGTCCTCCATCATCAGCACGCCGACCGGGCGGCAGGAAATGACGGCGCCGGGAACAATCGCGCGCGTGTTGCAGACAACGACGTCGCACGGGTCGCCGTCCTCCGACAGGGTGTGCGGGATGA
>NZ_JAFAVV010000821.1 GCF_019242285.1 Bradyrhizobium sp. | reverse complement strand
TCGCGCCTGAAGAAGCAGTTGCGCCAAGGGGCAAAACTGATCGTGGTCGATCCGCGCCGCACCGAGATGGTGGAATCACCGCACATGGAGGCGCTGCATCTGCCGCTGTTGCCCGGCACCAACGTCGCCGTGCTGACCGCGCTGGCGCATGTCGTCGTCACCGAAGGTCTGGTCGACGAGGCCTTCGTGCGCGAGCGCTGCGACTGGAGCGAGTTCGAGGACTGGGCCGCCTTCGCAGCACTTCCGAACAACAGCCCGGAAGCGACCGCGATCATGACCGGCGTCGACCCCAAGGTGCTGCGCGAGGCGGCGCGGCTGTTTGCGACCGGCGGCAACGGCGCGATCTATTACGGGCTCGGCGTCACCGAGCACAGCCAGGGCTCGACCACGGTGATTGCGATCGCCAACCTCGCGATGGCGACCGGCAATATCGGACGCCCCGGCGTCGGCGTGAACCCGCTGCGCGGCCAGAACAACGTGCAGGGCTCCTGCGACATGGGCTCGTTCCCGCACGAACTGCCGGGTTATCGCCACATTGCCATCGATGCGGTGCGCGAGTCCTTCGAGGCGCTGTGGCAGGTCAAGCTGGACAAGGAACCGGGCCTGCGCATCCCGAACATGTTCGATGCCGCGATCGACGGCTCGTTCAAGGGACTCTACGTGCAGGGCGAGGACATCCTGCAGTCCGATCCCAACACCAGCCACGTGGTGGCCGCGCTGTCGGCGATGGAATGCGTCATCGTCCACGACCTGTTCCTCAACGAGACCGCCAACTACGCCCACGTCTTCCTGCCCGGCTCGACGTTCCTGGAGAAGGACGGCACCTTCACCAATGCCGAGCGGCGCATCCAGCGCGTGCGCAAGGTGATGACGCCGCGCAACGGCTATGCCGACTGGGAGGTCACCATCCTGCTCGGCAAGGCCATGGGCTTCGAGATGCACTACGATCATCCGTCCGAGATCATGGACGAGATCGCCGCGCTGACGCCGACTTTCGCGGGTGTCTCCTATGCCAAACTCGACGAGCTCGGTTCGGTGCAGTGGCCCTGCAACGAGAAGGCGCCCGAAGGCACGCCGGTGATGCATATCGGCGGCTTCGTGCGCGGCAAGGGCAAGTTCGTCATCACCGAATATGTCCCGACCGACGAGCGCACCGGGCCGCGCTTCCCGCTGCTGCTCACCACCGGCCGCATCCTCAGCCAGTACAATGTCGGCGCGCAGACGAGGCGCACCGAGAACGTCGTCTGGCATGCCGAGGACCGGCTGGAGATCCATCCGCACGACGCCGAGCAGCGCGGCGTGCGGGACGGCGACTGGGTCAGGCTCGCGAGCCGCGCCGGAGAGACCACGTTGCGCGCGCTGATCACCGATCGTGTCGCACCCGGCGTGGTCTATACCACCTTCCACCATCCGGACACGCAGGCCAACGTCATCACCACGGAGTTCTCCGACTGGGCCACCAACTGTCCGGAATACAAGGTCACGGCGGTGCAGATTTCGCCATCGAACGGTCCGTCCGACTGGCAGAAGGCCTATGACGCCCAGGCCCGGCATTCGCGCCGCATCGCGCCGGCGGAAGCCGCGGAGTAGCGCGATGCACTCGCCGGTCCGCACCGTCGCTCGCAAGGTCTGGCGTGATGGCGGCTTGGTCCATGGCGGCGTTGGCGACGGCACGCGGACGATCCCGGAAGAGACCGCGGTCGCGCTGACCTACAACGGCGGAACCCACGCCGTGATGATGGCGACGCCGCAGGATCTCAGCGACTTCGCGGTCGGCTTCAGCCTCAACGAAGGCGTCGTGCGGTCGCCCGAGGAGATCGAGCAGCTCGATATCGTCGCGTTCGACGACGGCATCGAGCTCAGAATGTGGCTGTCGCCCGACAAGGCCGCGCTCCTGAGCGAGCGCCGGCGTCATATCGCCGGCCCGACAGGGTGCGGCATCTGCGGCATCGATTCGATCGCGGAAGCCGTGCGCCCGGCGGCGGTGGTGGAAAGCAGCCGCACCTTCTCGCCGTCGCAGATCGTCGCGGCGATCCAGGGCATCGCGCCGCTCCAGGAGATCAACCGCAAGACCCGCGCGGTGCATGCCGCCGGATTCTGGACGCCGTCGCACGGCCTCGTCGCGCTGCGCGAGGATGTCGGCCGCCACAATGCGCTGGACAAGCTTTCCGGCGCGCTGGCGCTGGCGGAGGTGCCACCCGGCGACGGCATGGTGCTGCTCACCAGCCGCGTCTCGGTCGAGATGGTGCAGAAAACGGCTGCGCTCGGCGCGCCGCTGCTCGCGGCGATCTCTGCTCCCACTGCGCTCGCGGTACGGACGGCGGAAGCCGCCGGCATCACGCTGGTGGCCATCGCCCGCGCCGACGGCTTTGAAATCTTCACCCATCCCGAGCGGATCGCGGCGGATGCCGACACCAGGGAGACTGTCAATGTCGTCGTCGCCTGAGCGCCTGATCTACATGGCGAACCAGATCGGCAAGTTCTTTCATGCCCAGGGCCACGACAGGACCGTGGCTGGTGTCGCCGAGCACATCAGGAAGTTCTGGGATCCGCGGATGCGCCAGCAGATTTTTGCGCATCTCGACGCCGGCGGCGCCGGCCTCGATCCCGATGTGCGCCAGGCGCTCGAGACGCTGAAGCAGCCCACGTAGCTCGTCGTGGCTGTAGCCCGGGTGAGCGACCCGTCGCTCATGCGGGCTACGAAAATCTGACGCCCGTCAACTCCCGTCGAGCAGCGCCTGAAACACCCGCCGCACCTCGGCCTGCGTCTCCTTGACGCGCGCCTGCAGCGAGGAGAAATCCGGCGCGTCGCCGGCGCGTGCCATCACGCGCAGCAGGTCTTCGCCTGCCGTCTCCGGATTGAACCTGCCGCTGACGCAGAGCCTGATGATCTGGGTCAGGTCGTTGTAGAGCCTGACCGCCGGGCGCAGCACGGCGGCGGACGCATTCGGCAGCACACCGAGCCGCTCGGCGTTCTCCAGCACCTGCAACGTCGAGACGTCGAGAATGTCGGGCTTGGCGTTGGCGTGAACGAGCTGCAGATATTGCGCGATGAAGTCGATGTCGGTCAGCCCGCCGGCGGCGTTGCGCAGGTCCCAGACGTCGTCCTCGCCCTTTTCCTGCGCGATGGCGCGCCGCATCTCGGCGACATCGAAGGCGACGCCGGAGGCGTCACGCGGCCGCGTCAAGGCCGCGCGCACCACCTCCTCGATCCTGACGCGGAAGCGCGGTGACGCCGAAATCACTCGCGCCCGCGTCAGCGCCATGTGCTCCCAGGTCCAAGCCTCGTGCTCCTGGTACTCGGCAAACGAGCGGATGTGCGAGGCGAGCGGCCCGGCGCGCCCGGACGGACGCAGCCGCATGTCGATGTCGTAGAGCACGCCGTAATTGGTCCGCGTCGTGAACGCGCTGATCAGCCGCTGGGTGAAGCGCGCGAAATAATGCGCGCCATGCAGCGATTTCGGCCCGTCGGAATCGGGATGCTCGGCGTCGAATTCGTAGAGCAGGATCAGGTCGAGGTCGGAGGCCGCCGTCATCTCGCGGCTGCCGAGCCGGCCCATCGCGAGGATTGCGGTCTCCTGCCCCGTGATCCGGCCGTGCTGGGCGGCAAAGCGCTCGGTCACGAGACCATGCACGGTATGGACGACGCCCTCGGCGACGTCGGCGAAGGCCGTGCTCGCCTGCTGCGCCGACACCGTGCCGGAGAGAATCCGCGTGCCGATCAGGAACAGGCTCTCCTGCCCGAACAGGCGCAACCGGTCGAGGAACTCCTCGTAGGAGCCGGCGTCCTGCAGGGTGGCCGCGAGCCGCGACGACAATTCGCGCTGGTCCGGCATGGCGCCGAAGAAGCGCGGATCGATCAGCCCGTCCATCAGCCGCGGCTGCCGCGCCAGCATGTCGCCGAGCCGGGGCGCCGCCCCCAGCACCAGCGCCACCAGCGCGACGAGATCGCGGTTCTGGCCGAGCAGCGTGATCAGCCGCCCGCCCTGCTGCAGCGCCTGCAGGAAGCGGTCGAAGGCCGCGACCGCACGGTCGGGCTCCTCGGCATGCGCGAGGCCGTCGATCAGCGCCGGCACGAACATCGCAAAGGCGCTGCGGGTCGCTTCCGCCCGGAACACGCGATATTCGCCGGCCATCCAGAGCTGCACCGTCTGCGCGACCGCGACCGGCTCCTTGAAGCCGAGCGCGGCGAGATGCTCCAACAGGCGCGCGTCCTCCGCGCCGGCCGCGAAGTCGACCGCGGGCAGCTTGGCGGTGCCGGTCGGATCGTCCTCGAACAGCTTGCTGTAGTGGCCCTGGACGATCCGCAGGTGGCGCAACAGGTCGCGCGCGAAGGCTGCGCGGCTCTCATAGCCGAAGAAATTGGCAAAACGCTCCACCGCCTCGACGTCGTCGGGCAGGCTGTGGGTCTGCTCGTCCGCCATCATCTGCAGGCGGTGCTCGACCCGGCGCAGGAAATGATAGGCCGCGGTCAATTCGTCGCGCGCCTCGAAGGTGATCCAGTCGCTCGAGGCCAGCATGTCGAGCGCGGCCAGCGTCGGCCGCACCCGCAATTCGGCATGGCGGCCGCCCGCGATCAGTTGCTGGGTCTGCGCGAAGAACTCGATCTCGCGAATCCCGCCGGGTCCGATCTTGACGTTATGGCCCTCGACGGCGATCTCGCTCTGGCCGCGATAGGTCTGCATCTGCCGCTTCATGTCGTGGACGTCGGCGAGCGCCGCGAAATCCAGGTGCTTGCGCCAGACGAACGGCGCGAGCTCCGTGAGCATGGCCTCGCCCGCCTTGGGGTCGCCGGCGCAGGGCCGCGCCTTGATCATGGCGGCACGCTCCCAGGTGCGGCCCTCGCGCTCATAATAATGCAGCGCCGCCTCGGTCGAGATCGCGACCTGGGTCGACGACGGATCGGGCCGCAGCCGCAGATCGACCCGGAACACGTAGCCCTCGCCGGTGCGCTGCTGCAAGAGCCGCGCCAGCGCCTGGGTGACGCGGACGAAGAACGGCTGAGGCTCGATGTCGGCGGCGAGCGTGGTGGCCTCCGCATCGAAGAACACGATGAGATCGATGTCGCTGGAATAGTTGAGCTCGCCGGCACCCATCTTGCCCATGGCCAGCACGAACAGCCCGCTGCCCTCCTCGGGGCAATCCGGATTCGGCGGCGCGAGCCGACCGCGCGAGACCTCCTGCCGCAACAGAAACCGCAGCGCCGACTGCACCGACGTCACCGCAAGCTCGGTCAGCGCGGCTGTCACCCGCATCACCGGCCAGACGCCGCCGATGTCGCACAGCGCGATCAGCAGCGCGGCCTCCGCCTTGGCGCGCCGGAGCAGATGCATGACGTCGGTCTCGCCCGACGCGTCCAGCACGTCGCACGAGATGCCTTCGATCAGCGCGGCGAAATGGGTCTCCGGATCACATTGAAGCACGCGGATCAGCCGCGCCGCGTCGCCGCGGACCAGATCGAACAGGTAGGGCGAGAATTCGGCAATGCCGCGCAGGACGGCCCCGGCCGTCGGCTGAGCAAGCACCTCACCGATCGCGGCGGATGGCTCGGGTGCGAGCTCGGCCCGCCAATCGCCGAGGCGCCGATCCGCGAGCTCGGGTGCCGCGAGATAGGGCGCGTCCGCGAACCGCACGACGAGGGGCGGCGATCTGAGGTTTCGGACGGGTTCCAAATTGCTTCCGGCGCTCGCGTGAGGAGGCAGCCTCTATCACGAAGTGCGCGGATCACGCCACTTTCTGCGGTACGTCGGCAGCGGGCACGGGCAGCAGCCGGTTGCCGGCACCGGTCCGCGCCGGAATGGTCAGGGTTGCCACCAGCCCGGGCCGGGCGTCGCCCAGCCTGAGCTCGCCGCCGTGCAGTGTGGCCACCGCGGACGCGAGGCTCAAGCCGAGGCCGGAGCCGGGTTGGCTGCGGCTCGAATCCAGCCGCACGAACCGCTCCATTGCGTGCTTGCGCTCGCCTTCCGGTATTCCCGGACCATGGTCGGTGACGCTGAGCAGCACCTGGTCGCCCTCGCGCCGGGCCTCGATCAGGATCTGCCTGGCCTCGAGACTGATGACCGGCGTCTGCTGCGCAGCGGGCTTGCCGTATTTGATGGCGTTTTCGACCAGATTGGCCAGCGCCTGGCCGATCAATTCGCGATTGCCGCGCAGCGGCGCGGGCGTCGTCTTCAGCCGCAGCGTCATGCCGTCTTCCTCTGCCAGCGGCTCGTAGAGTTCGTGAATGCCGCTGGCGACATCGGCGGCGTCGAAATCGTCCATATTGCCGCGCGCCTGGCCGGACTCGGCGCGCGCGATCATCAGCAGCGCATTGAAGGTGCGGATCAGCCCGTCGGATTCCTCGATCGTCCGCTCCAGCGCGGCGCGATATCCGCTCTCGCAGCTCGACTTCGCGAGTGCTTCCTCGGCGCGGTTGCGCAACCGCGTCAACGGCGTCTTCAGGTCATGGGCGATGTTGTCGGACACCTCCTTCAGCCCCGCCATCAGCGCCTCGATCCGTTCCAGCATGGCATTGAGGTTCTCCGCCAGCCGATCGAGCTCGTCGCCGCTGCGACCGACCGGCAAGCGGCCTGAAAGGTCGCCGGCCATGATTCGCTGCGTGGTGCCGGTCATGGCATCGATCCGCGTCAGCACGCGCCGCGCCACGAAGATGCCGCCGCCGATGCCGAGCACCACCACGACCAGGATCGACCATTGCGCCGCCTGTGCGACGATGCCGAACAGCCGCCGCCGTTCCTCGAGGTCGCGCCCGATCAGGAGCCGAAAGCCGCCACCGAGCTGGGTGACGTAGACCAGCGCCCGATGCGTCGCATTGTCCTGCTCCTCGAGCCGGCGATAGGCGGTCTCCGACCAGCCCATCGATCCCATCACGCCCGGCATCAGTGCGCCGACATTGCCGGCGACCATCTGCCCGCTCGGCGTCGTGACGAGATAGAGATTGGCGCCGGGTCGCAGTGCGCGATTCTGGACCGTGGGGAACAGTATGCGCAGGCCGCGCCGCTCGAAGATGTCGCTGAGCTCACCCACCTCCGCGGTGACGGTGGTGGTGATCTGCTCGGTGATCAGCCGCCGCGTATTCCAGGCGAAGTAGCCGAGCAGCGAGGCCGCGAACAGCGCGAACAGGAACAGATAGACCAGCGTCAGCCGGAACGCCGTGGTGCGGATCAGCTTACCGAAGGCCGTCACGGATCATGTACCTATTTTAAGGGCCGCGTCTGCCATCATCGACTGTCATCCCTGTTCTTCATCCCATGCAATTTCAATGGCTTATCTTCACCAACTGTCGTGTGACGTCGTCACAGATCGGTGAACGCCGGCCGATTTTGGTCCAAAAATGGTAAGTTGACGTCATGTCTCCCTCCAAAGTAATCCGTGACGGTCAGGGATCGAGAACGGGTCGTTCCTGGTGCGGCCGACCGTCACGGTGAACGATCCGTGACGCAAATGGTAAGCGAAAGAGGAACTTAAAGTGGCGCTCAATTCGAACCAAGTTAAATCCCTGCAAGCCGGCGTTCACGCCGACGCCGGGGGACTCTATTTGGTGGTGCGCAAGAGCGGCGATCGGCTGTGGGCCTTCCGTTTTACCGACCTTCAGGGCAAGCGGACACAAATGGAGTTCGCCAGGGCCGGCGACCGCGACAGCACCAGCGGCGACGTCCTGACCTTGAGCAGCGCGCGCGAGAAGGCACGTGACTACAAGGTCGCCTTGAAGCGCACGGGCATCGATCCGCGGGTCAAGAAGCGGGCCACCGGTCAGAGCGGCAAGACATTCAAGGAGTTTGCCGAGGAGCAGTACCCCGGATGGTGCAAGGGGCTGTCGCCGGAAGAAGAGAAGCAGTGGGCGCGCGCCATCCGCGACCTGCCGAAGCTGCACGATCTGAAAATCGGCGAGATCACCACCGAGCATGTGCTGGAAGCGCTTAAGCCGATCTGGACGGTGAAGCCGGTAACCGCGTCGCGAACGCGCCAGCGGATCGAGCGGCTGATGGACGCTGCCAAGGCCTTGAAGCTCCGCACCGGTGAAAACCCTGCCGCATGGCGCGGCAATCTTAAACATCTGCTGCCCTCCCCCCGCAAACTGCATCGCAAGAAGGGCCACAGGTCAGCCCCCTACACGAAAATGCCGCAGATGATGGTCGGCCTGCGTTTCGACGACGCCGTTGCTGCTCGCTGTGTCGAAGTCGGCATCCTCACTGTCGTCCGCTCCCAGGAAATTCGGCTGATGGAATGGACGGAGCTCGATTTCGAAGCAAGGAGGTGGATGATTCCAGCTGAAAAGATGAAGATAAAGGGCGACCTGGAACCGAAGCCACATCTCGTTCCACTGTCCGATCAGGCGATCGAGATCATCCGATCGATGCCACGCGCGGGCAAGTACGTGTTCCCGTCAGACCACGCCAGTG
>NZ_JAFAVV010000819.1 GCF_019242285.1 Bradyrhizobium sp. | reverse complement strand
GCCGACTATCCCGCAGCTCTACGTCAAGGGCGAATTCGTCGGCGGCTGCGACATCATCCGTGAGATGTTCCAGGCCGGCGAGCTGCAGCAGCTCCTTGCCGATAAGGGCATCGCGGTCGACGCCGCGACTTCGGCCTGAGCGTGACGACGCGCCGGATTGGCGCGGCGCAGCTCGAAGTCGTCGTTGCCGACATCACGACATTGGGCGTTGACGCCATCGTCGACGCCCAATGCAGGCCTCGATCGCATTTCCCGCCATCTCAACCGGCGTCTGCCGCTTCCCCGCCGGCAGCGCCGTTGCCGCCACGGCATTGCCTTCGGCGTCATTGCTGACGCGTATCATCTTCTGTTGCTTTTCGGACCAGAGAGCGCGCCTCCATGAGCGGGCCATGATGCGGCTTTAGCGGCCCTTGTGCCATTCTGGCCGGCGGCTACACTGCCGCGATTGCGTTGGGGGATGGGGAATTGCGATGAAGCTCATTCATATTGCAAGGTTGCTGGCTGGCGGCCTCTTATTGGCGACGTTCGCTTTGCCGGCCCATGCTCAAGGAACTTACGAAATTCCGGCTGGAGCGCATTTCAGCCAGGACAAGCTCGCCAAGGTCGGCGAGTTCTTCAGGAACGAAGTGGAAACGGGCAAGATCTCCGGTGCGATCGTCCTGATCCAGCAGCACGGCAAGCCGGTCTTTCACGAATCCTTCGGCGTCCAGGACGTGGTGAGCAAGGCGCCGATCACCGACAAGACGATCTTTCGTCTGTTCTCGATGACCAAGGCGATCACCGCCGTCGTCTCGATGCAGATGCTCGAAGAGGGCAAGATCAGGCTCGACGATCCGGTCTCGAAATACATCCCGTCCTTCGCCGACGTGAAGGTTGGTGTGGAGAAGAAGGCCGAGGACGGCACCTCCACCCTCGAGCTGGTGCCGCCCCATCATGTCCCGACGGTGCTCGACCTGATGCGCCATACCTCCGGCGTCACCTACGGCTTCTACGGCGATACCCTGGTCCGCAAGGCCTACCGGGCCGCCAACATCTATGCGGGTGATTTCGACCTCGCCGAATTCGCCGAACGGATCGCGAAGCTGCCGCTGCAGGATCAGCCCGGCACGCTGTGGAACTACGGCCATTCCACCGACGTGCTGGCGCGCGTCATGGAAGTCGCGGCCGGGAAGTCGCTGTATGAGATCGAGAAGGAGAAGCTGTTCGATCCGCTCGGCATGAGCGATACCGGCTTCTTCGTCACCGATCCCGAGAAGCAGAAGCTGATGGCGCAGCCGGTGCCGAACGACAGCGACTTCCGGGTCGGCCGCATCAATGATCCGACCAAGGTCAAGAAATGGCAGTCGGCCTCCGGCGGCATGGTCTCGACCATGGCGGACTATGCGCGCTTCACGCAGATGCTGCTCAACGGCGGCACCCTCGACGGCAAGACCTACCTTCAGCCTGCGACCTTCAAGCAGATGACGACCGATCAGGTCGGCCCCGGTGCAGGCATCGGACGCGACACCTTCTACTTTCCGGGCGACGGCTTCGGATTCGGCCTCGGCCTTGCCGTGCGGACCGATCCCGGCAACGCCAAGCCGTCGCCACCTGGCGATCTCGGCGAATTGAAGTGGGACGGCGCCAGCGGCTGCTATTTCGTGGTCGATCGCAAGCGGGACATGTTCTTCGTGCTCCTGGAGCAGACGCCGACCGAGCGTCAGCGCATCCAGCGGACCTTGAAGCAACTGATCTACGAGGCGCTGGAGAACTGATCTACGCCCCGCGCACGATCTCCCGCACCAGCGTCACGGTCTCCTCGATCATCGCGGCCGTGACGTCGAGATGGGTGCAGGCGCGGATGCGGCCGTCCATCACGGCAAGCAGCACGCCGCGCTTGTTCAATTCCGCGATCATCCGGCTGCCGGGCACGCCGGCGCCGTCGGGCCTGAAGAACACCAGATTGGTCTCGGGCTCCTGCACCTCGACGCCTTCGATCTGCGACAGCCCGCGCGCCAGCGCCCGTGCATTGGCATGATCGTCGGCGAGACGGTCGACGTGATGGTCGAGCGTGTGGAGACAGGCGGCGGCGCAGATGCCGGCCTGGCGCATCGAGCCGCCGAGCCGCTGCTTCCAGCACCACACCTCGTCGATGAAGGCGGCCGTGCCTGCGAGCGCGCCGCCGACCGGCGCGCCGAGGCCCTTGGAGAAATCGATCCAGGCGGAATCCCATCCCGCCGCCATGTCGCGGGCGGAGATGCCGGTCGCGACCGTCGCGTTCAACAGCCGCGCGCCGTCCATGTGGGTGGCCGCGCCCGCTTCATGCGCGATCGAGGCCACCTCGTCGAGCGCAGCCTTCTTCCAGATCGTGCCGCCGCCGATATTGGCGGTCTGCTCCACGCTGACCAGCGTCTGCGGCGGCTGGTAGCGCGAGCGCGGATGCAGCGCCTTGCGCAAGGTGTCGGGCGCAAACTGGCCGTCCGCTCCGGTCAGCGGCATGATCTGGAAGCCGCCGAGGGCTGCGTGCGCGCCGCCCTCGCGCGCGATGATGTGGGCGGTCTCATGCGCCAGGATCTCCTCGCCCGGCCGGCAATGCACCAGGGTCGCCGCGACATTGCACATGGTGCCGGACGGCATGAACACCGCCGCCTCCTTGCCGAGCAGCCCGGCGACGCGCTCGCAGAGCAGGTTGACGGTCGGATCGTCGCCGATCTGCTCGTCGCCGACCTCGGCCGCCGCCATCGCCTCGCGCATCGCCGGCGTCGGCCGGGTCTGGGTGTCGGACAGCAGGTTGATCCGGATCGGCGGCGCCTTCGGATCGCGCGGGGGAGGGGTGTAGAACATTGCAGTTTCCGGAAGCCAAAAGCCCCGGCAAAACCGGGGCTTTCAACTCAGCGCGAATAGAACTCGACGATCAGATGCGGCTCCATCTGCACCGGGAACGGCACGTCGGACAGCCCGGGGATGCGGATGAACTTGGCCGTCATCTTGGAATGATCGGCGTCGATGAAGTCGGGCACGTCGCGCTCGGCGAGCTGGGTTGCCTCCAGCACCGGGGTGAGCTCGCGGGACGATTCCTTGATCTCGATGGTGTCGCCGACCTTGAGCTGATAGCTGCCGTTGTTGACGCGGCGGCCGTTCACCTTGATGTGGCCGTGGTTGATGAACTGCCGGGCGGCGAACATCGTCGGCACGAACTTGGCGCGATAGACGACGGTGTCGAGCCGCCGCTCCAACAGGCCGATCAGGTTCTCGCCGGTGTCGCCCTTCAGCCGGCTCGCCTCGACATAGATGCCGTGGAACTGACGCTCTGAGATGTTGGCGTAATAGCCCTTCAGCTTCTGCTTGGCGCGGAGCTGCACGCCGAAGTCGGAGAGCTTGCCTTTGCGGCGCTGGCCGTGCTGACCGGGGCCATATTCGCGGCGGTTGACGGGGCTCTTCGGGCGGCCCCAGATGTTCTGGCCCATACGGCGATCGATCTTGTACTTCGCCTCACTGCGCTTGGTCATCGCGTCCTCTTCAGGTTCGATAGGGTTTGAGGAAACGCGCCCTCCTGTGCGGCCGGGAAACCCGTACCGCCGACAGATCCGGCCCCCAAAGCATCAAGGGACGGACCACGGGTCGCGAAACGCTTCGCGGGCCGAAACCGGCCCGCGAGCAGGCGGCTTTTAGGAGAAAACCCGCTATTTTGTCAATCGTGTTCCTCCCAATTCCGGTAGCATGGTCCGCGCAGCCGGGGGTCGAAAAGCGGCTCATCGCCTGATTCCCTGCAGGCTTGCGTCGATGCCGCGCGCAAACAGCGACCAGTCGAAGCCGAGGGCGAGCACGAGATAGCCGCGCGCGATCATCTGGTTGGCCTGCTCGGCGGTGCGGGCGACGCCGCCGATCACGACGCCGCTCTTGAGGATGCCTTCCTCGGCGCGCGCCATCAGCGCCTGCACCTCGGGGTCATCGATCTGGCCGCGCTTGTTGATGGAGGTGGCGAGGTCTCCCGGGCCGATCACGGCGACGTCGATGCCCGGCGTGGCCATGATCTCGTCGATGCGGTTGACCGCCTCGACATGCTCGATCGTGATCATGCAGATCATGTCGTCGTCGGCGGTCGCCATGTAGTCGCCCATCGATACGCCCCAGCGGAACGGCGCGTGGAACGGACCCCACAGCCGGTCGCCGCGCGGCGGGTAGCGCACGCTGCGTACCGCCTTCTCGGCGTCGGCGCGGCTCGAGACCATCGGAAAGTTGATGCCGAGCGCGCCGAGATCCATCGGCGCTTTCGCCAGCCACGGCTCGTTGGAAGCGATCCGTGCCAGCGGCACGCAGGGCGTACCGGCCGTCGCGACGATCATGGCATGGGCCGCCGACAGATCGATCGGGCCGTGCTCGAGGTCGACGACGATCCAGTCCAGGCTGTTCGCCATGATCCGCACGGTCTGCACGCTCGGGATGGTCGCGATCGCGCCGAAGGTCGGCTTGCTGTCGCGCCATTGTTGGCGCAGGCGGTTGAGCGGGGTGGGCGTCGCGGACATGGGTCGAAAAACTCCGAATATTACGCCGGCACGCGCCCGCCGAAAAACGGCATCAGTGTCCGGCTCAATCGATGCGGACGTTTCGAGGTGAAGATCATCTCGGCCCGGCAGTGGTGGGAGGCGCCGCCGGGTCCGCCTAGCAGGTCGATGACCCGCCGCGCGATCGCCGGCGCGGGATCGATCCAGGCCACGTCCCAGGGCGCGAGCGGGATCAGGCGGTCGAGCAGCAGAGGATAGTGCGTGCAGGCCAGCACCACCGTGTCGGTGCGCGCGGTTGCGTCCGCGCCGTCGCCGACGAAGCAGGGCGCAAGCTCGGCGGCGATGTCCGCATCATCAACCTCTTCGCCTCCGAGCGCGCGCTCGGCCAGCGAGGCGAGCTCCGGCGAGCCGACCAGCGTCACCTCGCAGTCCTGTGCGAAATCGCGGATCAGGCCCCGCGTGTATTCGCGCTGCACGGTACCCTTGGTTCCCAGCACCGAGACGCGGCGCGTCTTCGACTGCGCGCAGGCCGGCTTGATCGCCGGCACCGTGCCGACGAAGGGAAGGGTGTAGGCGGCGCGCAGATGCGACATCACCAGGGTGGAGGCGGTGTTGCAGGCGATCACGATCAGGTCGGGTGCGTGCGCGGCCATCAGTTCGCCGACCAGCGGCACCACGCGGGCGACGATCTCTTCCTCGCTGTGATGGCCATAGGGAAAGAACGCGTCGTCGGCGACATAGACATAGTCGGCGTCGGGCCGTACCGCCACGATCTCGCGCAGAACCGAGAGCCCGCCAAGGCCGGAATCGAACACGAGAATCGTCGGAGGTGATGGCACGGTTTGATCCTACCCGATCGGGGCACACGATTCAGGTGTTTTTCGGAGGAAAGCGCATGGGTGCGGCGAAGTGGATGCAGCCTGGATGGCGGTTTTGAACGATTCAAATCGTCGGGAGGCGAGCCGCCGGCTATCAGGATGACCCGAAGCCAGGGGCAATATCGGAACATGATTTTGAACACAAGGTCGGACTGGGGCAGCGTGGCGCGGGCCTTTCACTGGATCCTCGGCATCGCGATCCTCGGCATGATCGCCTTCGGATGGTGGGTCAACCATGTGCCGGCGCGGCCCGACCGCTTTTTCTGGCGCTCGATCCACGCCGACATCGGCTATGTCGTGCTGCTGCTCACCGTCGTCCGGCTGATCTGGCGCGTGGCGAATCCGACGCCGGAGCTGCCTTCCGACGCGCCGCGCTGGCAACGGATCGCCGCGCAGGTCAGCCACTGGCTGCTTTATCTCGTCACCATCCTGGTGGCGATGCTGGGCTGGGCGATGTCGGGCGCGCGCACGCAGAACTACGCGGACTGGTTCGGCCTGTTCAGGGTGCCGCAGATCACCTCGCCCGACCGCGCCGCCGAGCACGCCTATGAGGAGCGGCATATCTTCTTTGCCTATGTGCTGCTGGCGCTGGTCGTGCTGCATGTCGCGGCGGCCGTCTGGCATCATTTCATCCGGCGCGACCGCGTAACGATGCGAATGGTCAGAGGTGGGCAGAGGTAGTGTCCTCATTGAGGAGCGTTCGGTAGGGTGGGCTAAGCTTCGGCGCTCGCTCGGAGAGCGAGGACCGAAGCGTGCCCACCATTCTCTCTGCGGTGCTTGCAATGGTGGGCACGCTCCTGCCTTTGCGTGGCAGGCTTCCGTGCAAGATGGCGCTTTGCCCACCCTCAGAGCTCGGCTTGCGAGACATGGCTGCACGTTCTCGCGACGGAATTCGTCCGAGTCCTGCGAAACGATCGCCCTCGAAATTCAGGAGGGCGCAGGGAAGGCCGGGTATCGACCGATACCCATGGCCCCCGTGCAACAAAAAGCACGGGGTAGGAACCACAGGCTCGGCCGGATAACCGGCCTTCCCTGCGCGATGGTTTTAACGCTTATACGTGCTCTCCCCGGGGAGCGGGCTCTCTTGCCCCCGTCGCCCGTGTGATGCGAAGCATCATCACGAACTTGACGCCAGCGTCGCGACGCCAGGACCACACGATTTCGCCGTCCGTGCGATGCCGCTCGTCGCGCTGCATCGACACGTCCACCGCATCCCGCCTCCCACGTCCGTGACGACCGCGAAGCGCCCCTCCATTGGAGGCGGGACGAGGCGGATAATGCCACTGATTTGGGGTCGGCGTCAAACAAAATTCCGAAAATCGGAAGCCGTGTCCTGCGGCCGATTGGCACGACGGGTGCTGCCCGCGTTTCGGCGTCGCCGTAGTCACAATCGATTGAAGGATTCTGACCCCCGTGAGCTCGGCCGCGCGTCAACTGATATTTCAGCGATCACTGAAATGATGGCTGCGAGATGCCGCGGCCGGTGCCATTCACAGCAAACGTTGCCACCAGCCGACATCGTGCCAGCGGCCAAACTTGAATCCGACCTCACGATAGATGCCGAGCGGTACGAAGCCGACCGACTCGTGAAGCGAGACGCTTGCGGGATTAGGCAACGCGATACCAGCAAAGGCGGCATGAAAGCCCTGCCACTTCAGCTCTGCCAGGAGCTCGGAATAGAGCGCGCGCCCAACTCCGGAGCGTCGCGCTTCCGTTGCAACATAGACCGTTGTGTCGACAGAGTGGCGATAGGCCGCACGGTGAGCGTGCCTGCCTGCATAGGCGTAGCCGCACACTTTGCCGTCGTTCACAGCGACAAGGTACGGGTGGGTCTGCAAGGTCGAAGCGATGCGCTCGGCCATCTCTTTCACCGAAGGTGGTATCTCTTCAAACGAAATCGCGGTGTCGGTCACGATCGGTGCATAGATACGCTGAATCGCCGGGGCGTCGGCGGTCGTGGCGGTCCTGATCGCGATCGGCAACTCCGACTCCTGACTCCCTCAAAATTACTTCGAAGCTTAAGGGACAAGCGCTCTCCTGGGCAACGCCGCGTTCGAGGCCAGGAAATTTAAAACAAGCCTCGCACGCGGTACGACTTGCGCGCGCGGCGGTAATGGAGAGAATTTTCGCTACCAGAATGCCACAGGGAGAACCGCCATGAGAGCTTCGACGATTGCCGTGTGCCTGACGCTGCTCGCCGCAGGTTGCGGCGCGAGCCGCGCCGATGAGGCAACGCGGTTTGCGCCGCTGACGTCCGAGCAGCTCACGCCGCCGCAGAAGGCCTGGGCCGACGCCATCGCGGTGCCGCCGCGCAACGCGAAATTCGGCAACCCGCCGTACCGCGCCTATATCCGCAATCCCGATCTCGCACCGCGGCTCTCGGCGCTGTCGGACTATCTGCGCTGGAACAGCTCGCTGCCGCCACGGCTCAGCGAGCTCGCAATCCTGATCACGGCGCGGCAATGGACCGCGCAATATGAATGGTTCGCGCATTATCCGCTGGCGATCAAGGCCGGGCTCGATCCGTCCGTGGCCGACGGCATTGCCCATGGCGTTCGGCCCGAGAAGATGAAGGACGACGAGGCCGCGCTGTACGATCTCGCGATGGCGCTCTACCGCGACAAGAAGGTGACGGATGACGTCTACAAGGCGGCGCTGGACAAGTTCGGCGAGCGCGGGATCATGGATGTGATCGGCATCATCGGCTATTACGACCTGGTCTCGATGACCCTGATCACGATGCAGGCCGGCGCGCCCAATGACAGCGTCCCGCCGTTGCCCGTGCCGGCGAAATAACGCGCGATGCCGGTCGTCCGCCGTTCCTGGACCGAGCTTCGTCCTGACAGGCGCAGCCGCAATCGGCGCTGCGCCTGATTCGCCGAAGCTATTTTCGCGCTTGGGCAGGCGCGCTCGCGCTCGGTGTCGTGCTCAGTGACATCGACACGCTGCCGTAGCCGAAATAGGCGAGCCCTCCGAACACGATGGCGAACAGGATGGCGCTCATGATGGCGCCGCCGATACGGCTGCCGAAACCGATCGTGTTGCCAATCAGGTTGATGACGAACACGACGAGTGTTGCAACGAGCACCGGCTCGAACCAGGCGTATTGTTCAGGCAACAGCATCGGTCGTCTCCCCAGCATTGCGCGCAACAGCGATGGGCAGCGAAAGCGTTCTTTTGAAGGCAGCCGCGCCGTGTGACACTGATGAGACGTCACGTGCGGAGGTTGTAGTTGCAGCGTGGGCTAGGCGGCCACGTGCAACGAACCCTGCCATGCAAAAGGCGGGAGCGTGCCTACCATCCCGGAGCCGTACCGTCGAGAGAATGGTGGGCACGGCGCTCCGCGCGATGCGAAGCATCGTCGCGAGCGCGCCTTAGCCCACCCTACGACTCATCGTAGCGGTCGCCGAGTTCACGGCCCGCCGAACACACGCCTGAAGATCGTATCGATGTGCTTGAGATGATAGCCGAGGTCGAACTGCTCCTCGATCTCGGCGTCGCTGAGGTATCTTTTCACCTCGGGATCTTTCTTCAGGAGCGTCTGGAAGTCGCCTTCGCCGCGCCAGACCGGCATGGCGTTGCGCTGCACCAGGCGGTAGGCGTCCTCGCGGCTCGCGCCCTTCTGGGTCAGCGCCAGGAGCAGCCGCTGCGAATGGACCAGCCCGCCGAGGCGGTCGAGATTCTTCTGCATGTTCTCCGGATAGATCAGCAGCTTGTCGACCAGGCCGGCGAGGCGGTTGAGGGCGAAATCGAGCGTCACGGTGGCGTCGGGGGCGATCATGCGCTCGGCCGAAGAATGCGAGATGTCGCGCTCGTGCCAGAGCACGACGTTCTCCAGCGCCGGCGTCACATAGGCGCGCACCATGCGCGACAGGCCGGTGAGATTCTCCGACAGCACCGGGTTGCGCTTGTGGGGCATCGCGGACGAGCCCTTCTGGCCCTCCGAGAAGAACTCCTCGGCCTCCAGCACCTCGGTGCGTTGCAGATGGCGGATCTCGACCGCGAGCCGCTCCACCGAGGCGGCGATCACGCCGAGGGTGGCAAAGTACATCGCATGGCGGTCGCGCGGGATCACCTGGGTCGAGACCGGCTCCGGGGTCAGCCCCATCGCCTTGGCCACGTGTTCCTCGACCCGTGGATCGATCTGGGCGAAGGTGCCGACCGCGCCGGAGATGGCGCAGGTCGCGACTTCCGCACGCGCGGCCACCAGACGCGTTCGGGCGCGGGAAAATTCCGCATAGGCATAAGCGAGCTTGAGGCCGAAGGTGACCGGCTCGGCATGGATGCCGTGGGAGCGGCCGATGGTCGGCGTCATCTTGTATTCGAAGGCACGGCGCTTCAGCGCGATCAGCACCCGGTCGATGTCGTCGAGCAGGATGTCGGCGGCGCGACTGAGCTGGACGTTGAGACAGGTGTCGAGCACGTCGGAGGAGGTCATGCCCTGGTGCACGAAGCGCGCCTCGGGGCCGACGATCTCGGCGAGATGGGTCAGGAAGGCGATGACGTCGTGCTTGGTCTCGCGCTCGATCGCGTCGATCCGTGCCACGTCGAAGATCACGTCGCGAGCCTTGGCCCAGACCGCTTTCGCGGCCTCCTTCGGGATCACGCCGATCTCCGCCAGCGCGTCCGCTGCATGCGCCTCGATCTCGAACCAGATCTTGAAGCGGGTCTGCGCCTCCCAGATCGCAGCCATTTCGGGGCGGGTGTAGCGGGGGATCATCGCGGGTCTCCAGTCGGGCCGGGCGGACCACGAGGCGCTTCCCGGCCAATGAGTTTTTACGCCGCGCTTTAGCAGATCGGGATCGGCGGGGCCACCGGCAAGGCAGAGCAATCGCATTATGGTTCGATTGATCGCCCCGCGGACGGTGCATTCCCTCCCCCTGAAAGGGCAGGGCTATCGCATATGGGAAGAGCAGAGCGGTTGGGCCCACCCTCCCCTGGAGGGGGAGGGTCGGCACGCGATCGAGCGAAGCGAGATGCGTGCCGGGGTGGGGTGACGGTCTCTCCGTATTAGACAGTGTGCGCGCGGAAGC
>NZ_JAFAVV010000716.1 GCF_019242285.1 Bradyrhizobium sp. | reverse complement strand
GTTGGGGCAGGCCGGCGCCCGATACCAACTCCATCTGCGGCGGCGTGACCGCGCCCAGGACGCCGACGAGCAGGACGCGGATAGCCGTGCGAAGCTTCGTGAGCATTCGATCTCCTCCTCAGCCATGTTTTGTTTATCAGAAGCGCCTAACGCGGCTGAAATTTGACTCGCGCCGATGACGCTGGCTACTGCGGCACGTCATTACCTTCGAAACGCCTTTGCTCTCGCTCGGATGTTGCGTGATAAAAAAATCATCCGCCTAAATTGTCGAAAATGCTGCTCTTGGTATCATCTGCCAGCTTGAGAGAGCAGATTCTCACAACGCATTGGTGACAGCGATCAGGCGCGGATTACGGTGACCGGATTGGACTGCGCCCCTCAAGTGAGACACGATAAGCCACCGCTACATGCCGTCATCCGCTGATAGCGACGAGGCGGAGGCGGCATCTTCGGCGCCGATTTCCAGGGCTGCACGACCTAGTGAAAATCCCTTGAAGGCGGCAGGATGCGTACGTTGCGGGGGTGGCGGTGTCTTTGCGCCGGTTGATCGAGATGCTGGCGCGGGTCGTCGTTGAGCGGCTCGACCAGCACGGCGCCCGCGGGCACCGCCTGTTTCGGGCGCGAAGCGTCGTCGGCGAGGGCGAGCAATTCGCGCGAGCGGTCGATCAGGTGCTGAGCAACCAGATGCGTCACGCCTTCCGGGCTGCTCTGGACATAGCCCTCGACCAGCACCAGCCGCGCGCCCATCACCTCTTTCCGGAACTGCTCCATCACCTTCGGCCAGACCACGATATTGGCGATGCCGGTCTCGTCCTCGAGCGTCATGAACACGACGCCCTTGGCGCTGCCCGGCCGCTGCCGCACCAGCACCACGCCGGCGCAACGCATCCGGCGCCTGTCATTCGCCTTGCAGACCTCGTGGCAGGCGGCGACGCGCTCGCGTGAAAACATCGCGCGCAGGAACTGCATCGGATGGCCCTTCAGCGACAGGCGGATGGTCTGGTAGTCGGCGACCACCTGCTCCGGCAGCGGCATCAGCGGCAAGGGCTGTGCGTTCTCGTCCGGCTGCTCGCGCGCGGTTGCCGCCTCGAACAGCGGCAGCGGCACGTCGTCGGGCAACCGCCGCACCGCCCACAGCGCGGCGCGGCGATCGAGCCCGAGCGAGCGGAACGCATCGGCATCCGCGAGCAGGACCAGCGCGCGTTTCGGGAGTCCCGTGTCGCGGGCAAAATCCTCCAGCGAGGTGAACGGGCCGCGCGCCCGCGCCGCCACGATGCGCGCAGCCCAGTCGTCGATTTTGGGCTCCTCAGATAGCGGCGTCGGCGGGGGAGGGCCAGGGAGGGGGGTGCCACACGGCACGCTCCCCGTTGGTGGCGAAGAAGTATTCCCGCGATCCTCATGCATCGAGTTTGCGGCTGCCCCCCTCCCCGACCCTCCCCCGCATCCGCCTTCGCCCGAAGGCGGGCTTCGGCGGACAAGAGGGGGGAGGGAGCGCACCATCCTCGCGGGCGGGCCATGTGCGATAGTCCTGCCTTCCTGAGGAGTGTGTATCCCCTCCCGAAACGACGGCCGCAAGCGCTTCAAGCGCTCTTCGTCCGGATCAACCCACGCAAACCCGTCGATCTGGCGGAAGCCGAGCCGCACCGCGCAATGCTTGCCAGTTTTCTCCTCCAGCGTGTTCGCCGCGAGGCTGAAGGAGACGTCGACCTCGCGGACCTCGACGCCGTTCTTGCGGGCATCGCCGACGATCTGCGCCGGCGCATAGAAGCCCATCGGCTGCGAGTTGAGCAGCGCGCAGCAGAATGCGTCGGGATGATGATGTTTCAGCCAGGAGGAGATGTAGACGAGCTGAGCGAAGGCGGCGGCGTGGCTCTCCGGGAAGCCGTAGGAGCCGAAGCCCTTGATCTGGTCGAAACAGTTTCTGGCGAATTCCGGATCGTAGCCGCGCGCGATCATGTTGCCGGTCATCTTCTCCTCGAACTTGCCAATGGTGCCGACGTTGCGGAACGTCGCCATCGCGCGGCGCAGGCCGTTGGCCTCTTCCGAGGTGAATTTCGCCGCCTCGATCGCGATCCGCATCGCCTGCTCCTGGAACAGCGGCACGCCGAGGGTCTTGTGCAACACCTTGTAGAGTTCGTCCGCATCGCCATGATCGGGCGACGGCGAAGGATAGCCGACCTTCTCCTGGCCGTTGCGGCGGCGCAGATAAGGATGCACCATGTCGCCCTGGATCGGCCCGGGCCGCACGATCGCGACCTCGATGACGAGATCGTAGAAGGTC
>NZ_JAFAVV010000652.1 GCF_019242285.1 Bradyrhizobium sp. | reverse complement strand
ATCCAGACGACATAGGGCAGGATCACATCCATCGACAGATAGCGCCGCACCAGGAAGATCCGGTAGCCAAGCCCGACGTCGGAGGCGATCGCCTCCGCCGAGATCAGGAACAGGAAGGCCGGTCCGATCATCAGCCGCACGCATTTGATCAGGCGCGGCATGATCTGCGGCAGCACCACGCGGATGGCGATCTGCCAGGTCGATCCGCCGAGCGTCTGCGCCTTGACGAGCTGCTCGCGCGGCATGGCGGCGACTTCGAGCGAGAGATCGCGGATCATGGTCGGGGTGACGCCGATGATGATCAGCATCACCTTCGACAATTCACCGAGTCCGAACACGATGAACAGGATCGGCAGCACGGCCATCGGCGGGATCATCGACAGCACCGCGACCAGCGTTCCAAAGCCGGCGCCCGCGACCGGCAACAGGCCGATCATCAGGCCGAAGGCGAGGCCGAGGCCCGCGGCAATGCCGAGCCCCAGCACCAGGCGCTGCAGGCTCGCCGCCGTATCGACCCACAGCACATATTCTCCGGATCGCCGATCCGGCTCGGCGGCAAGCCGCTTGGAGGTCTCGACCATTTCGGAGAACGGCGGCAACAGCTTGTCATCGGGATTGGCGGCGCGCCGCTCCGCCGACCCGATCACATAGACGATCGCGATCAGCAGAAACGGCAACATCGCCAGCAGGATGCGGCCGCCGCGCGGCGGAACGACGTTCATGGCGCGCGGCATGCAGCGACCTCCCTGCGCGGCGGACGTTCGGCTCGAGCGGCGGTTCGGCTACAGCTTGCCGTCGGCGGCGAGCTTCATGAAGCCCGGATCGAAGCGTAGCTTGACGTTCTTGGCCGAGCCCAGCGTCGTGGTCGGCGTCTGGATGCCGATCGCATCCTTCGACTTGACGTTCTCGCCGAGCAGATTGTGCTCGAAGCAAAAGCCGCGGACCAGATCCATGATCTTTGGCAATTCCGGGCCGCTCATGAAGTCGGTGCCGTCCTTCGGCGTGTAGTACATGTGCGTGGTCTTCAGCTGGGTCTCGAAGCCCGCGAGGTCGGTGCCGGAAAGCTTCGCCATCCCCTCGCGCGCCGCCTTACCCTTCTCGCCCGGATCCTTCATCAGCGCGATGGTCTCGTACCAGATGCCGACCAGCGCCTTGGCGAGTTCCGGATTGTCCTTCAAGGTCGCGCTGTTGATCACCAGCAGGTCCTCGATCTCGCCCGGGATCTTGCTGGAATCGAACACCAGCGTCGCGCCGGGCTCGGCCTTCACCTCGAGCAATTGCGGATTCCAGGTCACGATCGCGGTGGTGTCCGGCGACTTCGAGGCCGCGACGATGTCCGCATCCGAGGTATTGACGGTCTTGATGTCCTTCTCGCTCAGCTTGGCGGTCGACAGTCCCCGCGCCAGCAGATAGTGCGACACCGACAGCTCGACGAGGTTGATCTTCTGTCCCTTGATATCGGCCAGCGTCTTGCCTTTCTTCAGGACCACGCCGTCGTTGCCGTTGGAATAGTCACCCATGATGACCGCCGTGGTGTCGACGCCGCCGGCCGCGGGAATCGTCAGCGCGTCCATGTTGGTGACGGTGACGCCGTCGAACTTGCCGGCCGTGTACTGGTTGATCGATTCGACGTAGTCGTTGATCTGGGTGACCTTGATGGTGATGCCGTATTTGTCGGCCCACTTCTTCACGATGCCCGATTCCGCCGCATAGGGCCACGGCATCCATCCGACATAGATGGTCCAGGCGATGTTGAAGTCCTTTTTCTGCTCGGCCGACGCGGGCGACAGCGGCACGGTCGCCAGCAGGCAGGCAGCAAGAACAACGGCAGTCAGTCGATTTCTTGAGATCCGCATATCCAGTCCCTCATCGGTTTGATGACCACGGACTGGCAAATAGACCCAAGTGCCTGCCAAACGCGGCCACTGAGGTCTCCCGGGCTTTTATCCCGCCGTGCACCCAGGGCTATGCACGGCGCCCCGGGTGGCAACTCTCGGACCAGACATTCTCCAGCATTTGGAGAACCGGAACCCTAGCTGCCAACTCAGCCTCCACGGAAGCAATCAACGTGCCAGCGAAAAATCTCTTTCAAGTCAATCGGCACCGGATTGCGCCTGCCCAAAAGGCCGGCACGGCCAACTCAATTTCTGGGCGCGCGCCCCCGGTAGGCGGGCAAGCGCGTTTGACATTCGCTTCGCTATCGCCTCGAATCCAATCGGCAAATTCAACGCTTCACGCAGGATCGCCGCCATGATGAGCCAGGAGCAGAACGACCTGATCACCCGCACCGGCGCGAAGGAGCCGTGCGGAAAAATGATGCGCCACTACTGGCAGCCGGCAGCCCTGGTCGAGGAGCTGGAAGGGCCGCGCCCGGTGCGGCCGGTGAAACTGCTCGGCGAGGAGCTGGTGCTGTTTCGTGACGACGAGGGCCGCTACGGCCTGATCGAGCGCCATTGCGCGCATCGCGGCGCCGACCTCGCCTTCGGCCGGCGCGAACATGGCGGGCTGCGTTGCGCCTTCCATGGCTGGCTGTTCGATGTCGCCGGCCAGTGCCTGGAGACGCCGGCGGAGCCCGCAGGCTCGAAACTGTGCCAGGGCATCCGGCAGCGCGCCTATCCGGTGGTGGAGAGGAGCGGCATGCTCTGGGCGTATCTCGGCGACGCCACCCCGCCGGCCTTTCCGGAGCTCGACTGCTTCGTCGCGCCGGACAGCCACATTTTTGCATTCAAGGGCCACATCGGCTGCAACTGGCTGCAGGCGCTGGAGGTCGGAATCGATCCGAGCCACGCCTCCTATCTGCACCGCTTCTTCGAGGACGAGGAGATCTCGGCGGCCTACGGCAAGCAGTTTCGCGGCGCCTCGGCCGGGACTGAACTGCCGATGACCAAGATCCTGCGCGACTACGACCGCCCGATCATCAATGTCGAGCAGACCGAATACGGGCTGCGCCTGATCGCGCTGCGCGAGATCGATGCGGAGCGGACCCATGTCCGCGTCACCAACCAGCTCTTTCCACACGGCGTCGTCATTCCCATGAGCACCGAGATGACGATCACGCAATGGCACGTGCCGGTCGACGACGAGAACTGCTACTGGTACGCGATCTTCACCTCCTATGCGGCGCCGGTCGACAAGCAGAAGATGCGGGCGCAGCGGCTCGCGCTCTATGACCTGCCCGACTACACCTCGCGCAAGAACCGGTCGAACGACTACGGTTTCGATCCGCAGGAGCAGGCGACCGCGACCTATACCGGCATGGGCAGCGACATCAACGTGCACGATCAATGGGCGGTGGAATCGATGGGCGCGATCCAGGATCGCACCAGGGAGCACCTCGGCCAGGCCGACAAGGCGATCGTGCAGTATCGCCGGCTGTTGCGCGAGCAGATCGAGAAGGTCCGCGTCGGCGAGCAGCCGTTCATGATGCTCGACGAGGCGCACGCCAAGAGCATCCAGGGCCCCGCCGCCATGGACGGCATCGGCCCGACCCGCGGCTGGGAAACCTACTGGATGGAGGTCGACGTGAAGCGGCGGCGCGGCGCGCCCTGGGCCGCACCGGTGCCGGCCGAGATCGCGCGCCAGGTGCCGCATCTCACGGCGGCGGAGTGATGGTTGCTCCGACAGCCAAGATCGTAGGGTGGGCTAAGCGCAGCGTGCCCACCACTCCGAGCCATGCGGTCGAGAAAATGGTGGGCACGGCGCTTACGCGCCTTAGCCCACCCTACGGCATCGCGCGCATGCCGACCGAAAGGCTCACGCCTTGAGCTTCGTCGAACGGCACGGGCTGTGGTCGGACGAGCAGCGCGAGGCCGCAAAGCGACTCGCGCGGATCGTCGAGGAGCAGAAGCTCGAGACCATCCGCCTGTCGTTTGCCGACCAGCACGGCATTTTGCGCGGCAAGACACTGGTCGCAAGCGAGGCTGTTCGTTCGCTCGAGAACGGCTGCAGCATCACCACCACGATGCTCGCCAAGGACACCTCGCACCGCACGGTGTTTCCGGTATTCACTGCCGGGGGCGGCTTCGGCATGAAGGAGATGGAGGGTGCCGCGGACTTCCTGATGATGCCGGACCCGACCACCTTCCACGTGCTGCCATGGGCGCCGACATCGGGATGGGTGCTGTGCGACATTTATTTCGGCAACGGCAGGCCGGTGCCGTTCTCGACACGGCATCTGCTGAAATCGGCGCTGAATCGGCTCGGCGAACGCGGCTTCGATTTCGTCGCCGGGCTCGAGGTCGAATTCCACATCTTCAAGCTCGACGACACCCACATGGCGCCCCAGCATGCGGGACAGCCGGGCGAGCCGCCGTCCGTCAGCCTGCTCTCACACGGCTATCAGTACCTGACCGAGCAGCGCTACGATCAGATGGCGCCGGCGCTCGACATCGTCAGGCGCGACATTCTCGCGCTCGGCCTGCCGTTGCGCTCGGTCGAGGTCGAGTTCGGGCCGAGCCAATGCGAGTTCACCTTCGCGCCGAGGAAAGGCATCGAGCCGGCCGACAACATGGTGCTGTTCCGCAGCGCCGTGAAGCAGATCGCGCGCCGCCACGGCTATCACGCGACCTTCATGTGCCGGCCGAAGCTGCCGAACCTGTTCGCGAGCGGCTGGCATCTGCATCAATCGATCACCGCGCGCGACAGCGGCGAGAACATCTTCATGGCTCAGGGCGACGCCAACGATGACGTCGGGCCGCTCAGCGCGTTCGGCAAGCACTATCTTGCCGGGCTGCTCGCACATGCGCGCGCGGCGGCCGTGTTCACCACACCGACCATCAACGGCTACAAGCGCTACCGCGCCTATTCGCTGGCGCCGGACCGCGCGATCTGGGGCCGCGACAATCGCGGCGTGATGATCCGCGTGCTCGGCGGCCCGGGCGATCCGGCCACGCGGCTGGAGAACCGGGTCGGCGAGCCCGCCGCCAATCCCTATCTCTACATCGCCTCGCAGATTCTCTCGGGCCTCGACGGCGTCGACCGCAGGCTTACCCTGCCGCCATCGGCCGACACGCCCTATGAGACGAAGGCCGAGCCGTTGCCGAAATCGCTGCGCGAGGCCGTGCTCGCGCTCGCCGACGACCCGTTCTTCCGCGAGGCGCTCGGGCCTGCGTTCGTCGACTATTACGTGCACATCAAGAACGCCGAGATCGAGCGCTTCCAGGCCGAGGTGTCGGACTGGGAGCACCGCGAATATTTCGAGATGTTCTGACGGCGAGGCAGGATCGCCTGGCACGGCTGCGCCATCGAGATGCCATCATCAGGTTCCAGCCGGATCGACGCTCCAATCGGGCAATAATGTGAACTCCGTGACCTGCAAAGCCCGGGACGAGCGACTAAATGACGGACCGGACTGAACAGAAAGTGCCGCGAAATGAGTGATGCCGAAAACTCCGAATCCGTCGTCCAGCTCGTCACCACGCGCTCGGAAGCGGAGATTGCCGCCGATCTGAAGCAGCGGCTGCTGCAACAGATCAAGCCGGTGCTCGAACTGTTCGACGAGGCCGCGGACGCAGGGCTCGCCATTCAATGGGACAGCATCTCGCCGGTCTCGCCGCGCTACAAGCACGAAGTGATCGGACTGCGGATCGTGAAGTATCTGTGAGAGGGCGTCGTCAGCCGAAGGTGACCGGAATGGTCCAACTGTCCTGCCCGCCGGGCTTGACGGATGGAAACGCCGGGAACGGGCTGGCGCGGCGCAGTGTCTCGATCGCCTCGCGGTCGAACAGGTCGTTGCCCGAGGATTGGACGATCTCGCTGGAGACGAGCTTGCCGGACCGATCCAGCACGAAGCGCACGATCACCTTGCCCTTAGCCCCGTGCGCCGCCGCCGGATAGCGCTTGAAGCGGACGAAATGGCCGAGGATCAACGCGTTGTAGGCGTTCGATCCGGCCGCGGTGAATGCGCCGACATGAGCGTCCTTGGGCGGCGCGCGGGTCTCCGGCGCGGGAGGCGGCGCCTCGGGCTTGGGAGCCTCGACCGGCTTCGGCTCCTTGTCGGGCAGTGCAACGTCGGCTCGATGCGGTGGTGTCGGCGACGTCACTTCCTGCTCGACCGGCTTGTCCTCGATCTTCGGCGGCGGCTGCGGCGCCGCCTCGGCCTGCTGCATGGTGGGACCGACGGCGAGGTCCTGATCCTGGATTTCGGGCGAGCTGGATTCGACCGGCGCCAGCGTCACGGCGATCGCCGGGATGATGTCCGGTACCGCCGGCTTGCGTGCATACCACAGCACGGCCGAGGCGAGGATCGCGACATGAACGGCAATGATGAGCGCAGCAGCCAACAGCCAGCGGCCGACGCCCTGCCGCTCTGGCAGGTGCAGCGCAAGCGCGCTCACGGCTTGCCCGCCGGCGTCTCGAGCCCGACCAGCGCGAGCTTGAGATAGCCGGCATCGCGCAGGAGATTCATCACCGCCATCAGGTCGGCATAGCTCAGCGTCTTGTCGCCACGGATGAAGATCGCCTCGTCCTTGTGGCCGCTCGTCGCCTGGTCGAGCGCTCTCGCCAGGCCCTCGTGCGACACGGCAGTCTCGCCGACCGCGAGGCTGCCATCGGGCTTGATGGTGACGAACACCGGCTTGTCCGGCCGGGGCTGCTCCGGCGCGGTAGAGGCCGGCAGGTTGACGCCGATGTCGACGGTGGCGAGCGGCGCCGCCACCATGAAGATGATCAGAAGCACCAGCATGACGTCGATGAAGGGCGTGACGTTGATCTCGTGCTGGATGTCGAGCTCATCGCCGTGATTGCGGGAGCCGCCGAGCCGGATTGCCATCGCCCTACTCCGCCGCCCGTTGCAGCGCCGTCGCGCCATCGCGCTGGCCGCGGCTGATCATCAAGAGGAGCTGCGCCGAGGCATCGCCGAGCTCGGCGCGGTAGCCGCCGATCACGCGCGCGAGATGGTTGTAGATCACGACCGCGGGAATGGCGGCGACCAGCCCGATCGCCGTGGTCAACAAGGCCTCGGCGATGCCGGGCGCCACCACCGCGAG
>NZ_JAFAVV010000629.1 GCF_019242285.1 Bradyrhizobium sp. | reverse complement strand
GACAATCTGGTCGGACAGGCCGAGCAGGTCCGCAGCGCGATCTCCGGCGTGCAGATCGACCTGCGCCACGACATCGCATTGATCTCGGACGCCATCGCCTCCCGCGTCGACGAGGTCGCCAAGAGCATCACCAGCGCGCTGGAGGAGCGCGGCGCGCATATCACCGCCGCACTGAGCAACGCCGGCGACAACATGATCCTCGCGCTCGGCGAGCGCGGCGGCGACCTGCTCGACCGGCTCGAGGAAGCGAGCAACGAGACCACGCGCGCGGTGCTCGACGCCTCGGAGCGGCTGACCACGAGCCTCAACTTCAAGACCGGCCATGTGCACGACGAATTCGTCGACCTCGCCGATCGCGTCCACGACATGCTGAACGAGCGCATCGACCGCATCACCGGCGAGTTCGAGCAGCGCTCCTCGACCATCATCGACGGCATCTCCGACCGTACCGAGCAGGTCCACGACATCCTGAAGAACTCCAGCGATTCGCTGTTGCTGGAGCTCGAGCTGCGCAGCCAGGACCTGGTCGGCAAGATCGACGATGCCAGCAACCGCCTGTCGGGCCAGATCCTCTCTTCGGGCGACAAGGCCGCCGAATCGCTCGACGCCACGGTCAACACGATGGTTGCGAAGGTCGTCGGCCAGACCGAGAGCGCCCACGACACGCTGTTGCTGCAGATGAGCGCGTTCGACGAGCTGGTGAAGAACCAGGGCGGCGAGCTGGCCGAGAGATTCGCCCGCGACAGCGGAACGCTCGGGGCGCTGATCACCCGCCACATCTCGGAGTTCGATCGCACCGTCAAGACCTTCGGCGGCGAGATCGTCGAGCGCATGGGGCAGCGCACCCAGGAGATCGCCGACAGCCTGAAGACCTATGTCGACACCTTCGACGACCGCGTGACCTCCAATGGCGGCGGGATCACCTCCGCGATGGACTCCAGGCTCGCGCACTTCGAGACCACGTTGGAAGGCCGCGTCGCCTACCTCGACACCTCGCTCGAAAGCAAGATCAGGTCGTTCGATGAATCGATCGAAGGCCGGCTGAAATCGCTGGAGACGACCTTCGAGAACCGCTCGAGATCGGTCACCGACACCATCGAGAGCCGGCTCGGGTCGTTCGCGACCTCGATGACCGACAGCGCCGCACAGGTGATCCATTCGATCGATTCCCACCTCGGTCGCCTCAGCTCGTCGCTGACCGAGGGCACCGCGCAGGCGGTCGATGCGATCGATCGCCGGATCGCCAGCGTCACCGAGACGATCGACGGCCGCAGCTCGCACCTCGCAAATACCATCACCGCCCGCTTCCAGGAGATTCACCAGGGCATCGAGACCCGGGTCGGTGCGGTCGCCAGCGACATCGACACGCGCGTCGCGCAGTTCGAGGACCTGCTGGGCTCGCGCATCGAGGCGGTGGCCGGCAGGATCGAAAGCAGCGGCCGGCAGGCCAGCGACGACCTGATGGCGCGCACGGAAATGCTGTCGGGCAGCATCAAGTCCCATGTCGAGGACGCCGAGCGTTCGCTGACCAACCTCGTGGTCAACACCAGCGAGACCATCCAGACCGGCGCCCGCACCGCCCAGCAGTCGCTGCTGACGGTCTCCTCCGAGGTCGGCGCATCGCTCTCCTCGGTCTCGTCGGACGTCAGCGCCCAGCTCAAGCTCACCTCGTCGGAGGTCGAGCGCGCCCTCACCTCGGTCGGCAGCGGCGCGGCCAGCTCGATCCTGACCAGCGCGCGCGACGCCCAGTCGACCCTGGTGACCGCGTCCGCCGATGCCGCCAATCAGATCAAGCTGCTGTCCGCGGACGTCGAGCGGACGCTGGCGGCCGCAGGCACGGCGACCGCCACCTCGATCCTTGCCGGCGCCCGCGAGGTGCAGACCACGCTGGTCACCGCGTCGTCGGATGCGGCCAATCACGTCAAGTCGCTCGCCACGGACGTGCAGCGCTCGCTTTCGATGGCCGGAGCCTCGACCGCCGAGTCCATCACCTCGGGCGCCCGCGAAGCGCAGGGCCTCCTGGCCAGCGCCTCCGCCGAATCAGCCAACCAGGTCAGGTCGCTCACGACGGAGGTGCAACGTGCGCTGACGATGGCCGGCGATTCCACCGCGGAATCGCTCGTCGGCAGCGTCCGCAACGCCCAGAACGCGCTGATCTCAGCATCCGCGGAAGCCGCCACGCACGTCAAGTCGCTCACGAACGAGGTGCAGCGCACGCTCCTGGCCGCCGGAACGTCCACCGCGGAATCGATCACGGCCAGCGCCCGCGAGGCGCAGAATGCGCTGGTCGGCGCTTCCTCGGACGTCGAGCGCACGCTGGCGGCCGCAGGAGCGTCCTCCGCGGAGTCGATCACGACCAGCGCTCGCGAGGCGCAGAGCACGCTGGTCGGCGCCTCCTCCAATGCCGCCAACCACATCAAGTCGCTCGCGAGCGACATCGAGCGGACATTGTCGGCCGTCGGCGCCGACGCCGCCGCCTCGATCCTCGGCAGTGCGCGCGAGGCACAGGGCTCGCTGGCCTCGACGTCTGCTGAGGCTGCGAGCCAGATCAGGGCGATCGCCGGCGACATCGAGCGCACGCTCGGCGCGGCTACCGCGAACACCACCGACAACATCCAGACCAGCGCGCTCAACGCGCAGAACGCACTGGTGTCCGCGTCGAACGAGGTCACCTCGCGGGTGAAGTCGACCTCGACGGAGATCGAACGCTCGGTGCTCGCCGCGGGCAACAATTTCGGAGCGGTCATCGGCGCCAAGGCCGACGAGATGGTCACTTATGTGCAGCAGCAGACCGATCGGCTGTCGCAGATGATCGACGGCAAGCGCGGCACGCTGGTGGAGGCGCTCGGCGTCAGGGCCACCCAGCTCACGGTCGACATCGACCGCGTCACCGCCGACGCGCTGAAGTCGATCGAGACTCGCGGCCACGTCTTCTCGCAATCGATGATGAGCAACGGCTCCGAGGTCGCACGCACCATCACCTCGGCCGGCGAGCTCGCCTCGGGCGCCGTCAACAAGTCGCTGCGGGAGCTCGAGACGGCCTCCCGCGCCGCGCTTGAGCAGTCACGCCAGGTCTCGATCCAGGCCGTGACCGAGATGCAGGAGACCAGCAAGATCCTGCGTACCGACACCGTTGCACTGTTCGAGCGGCTGCGCGAAGGCAACATCCTGCTGCAGGAGGTGTTGACCGGCGCCCACGACAATCTGAACTCCCTGGAGCGCGCCCTCGTCACGCGCGTGGCAGACTTCGTCACCGCCATGAACGACGTCACCTCGCGCAACGGCGCCGCGACCCAGACCCTGGAGGACCAGCTCGGCATTTTCAACGACAAGAGCGCCAAGGCGCTGGAGAGCCTGGGCTCGCTGTCGAGCCAGTTCGAGGCCCACGGCCATGCGCTGCTCGACGCCGCCGAGGTCGTCGAGCAGGCCAACCGCAGCACCACTGCGTCCGTCGCCGAACGCAAGACGACGCTGGAATCGCTGGTCACCACCATCGACCTGCGCACCACCGATCTCGATCAACGGCTGTCGCGCTTCACCACTTTGCTGGACGAGTCCCTGGCGGCCGCCGAGGAACGCGCGCGCGACATCGCACGCGTGGTGGCGGAGACCGCCGGCGCAGGGTCGGTAGCGATCAGCCGCCAGTTCGAGGCCGTCCGCGCCTCGGCGGAGGAAGAGCGGCGGATGACCGCCCAGACCATGCACGAGCTCTACCAGCAGAGCACGCAGGAAGCTGACGCGATGTTCAAGCAGTCCGCGGACAAGTTCGCAGGCCTGGTCGGCAGCATGAAGCAGATGGCGGGCGAGATGCAGCGCGAGCTGGAGAGCACCCGCAACGAGCTCCGCCGCGGGGTGCTCGAAATGCCGCAGGAAGCGGCCGAAAGCACCGCGCAGATGCGCAAGGTGATCGTCGACCAGATCGAGGCGCTGGCGGAGCTGAACCGCATCGTCGCCCATCATGGCCGCGGCCTGGACGTGGTCAGCAACACCCGGCCGACCGTACAGCGTCAGGAGCCGCGCCAGGAGGAGCCGGTGCTCGCCGCTGTGGGCGGGCGGGGCACCGACATGCGCATGCGCGAGGCCGGCAGCGCGTCCAGCCTGCCGCCGCCGGACCTGGGCGGCCCAGTCTCGCGCCGGACCGAGGCGCCGCCGGTCAGTCCGGCGAGTGCCGACCAGGGCCGCGACGGCTGGCTCTCCGATCTCCTGAACCGGGCCGATGCCGGCCTGCCGCCGCGGGACGCGCCCCGCGGCCGCCCCGCCCAGCCGCAGGCCGCCGCCAACCCGCTGGAATCGCTGTCGCTCGACGTCGCCCGGCTGATGGACCGCAATCTGGCCGGCGAGATGTGGGATCGTTACCAGCGCGGCGAGGCCAAGGCGTTCTCGAAGCGGCTCTACACGCCGGCGGGCCAGAAGGCGTTCGACGAGGTCGCGCGCAAATATCGCTCCGACCGCGCCTTCAAGCAGACCGTCGACCGCTACATCACCGAGTTCGAGCGGCTGCTCGACGAGGTGGCGCGCGAGGACCGCGGTCCGCAGGCGCTGCGCGGCCATCTCACCTCGGAGACCGGGCTGGTCTATACCCTGCTCGCGCATGCGGCGGGCCGGCTGGGGTGAGCGGCAGCTCGCTTACTGCCGCTTCCGCTCGGCCGCAGCGGGAGCCGGCGCCGGCTGCGCCGCCTGGGCGTTGCTGGTGGAGTTGCTGGCGCCGAACAGCACCCGGGTCGGGTTGCGGTCGAAATTGTTCACGGCGCGGCTGATGTCGGCCAAGGTCTTGCGGCCGTCCGACATCAACAGGCCGGACCGCTTGTCGAAGTCCTCCGCGAGCTCGCGGATGGATTTCACGGCGAGGAACAGTTCGCCGCCCTCCTTGCCGCCGGCCAGCGTGTTGAGGCCGAGCATCAGGTTGTCGGCCTTGCCCATGACCCCATCGACCCGCGCCATGACGTTGTCGATGCGCTCGGAATTGCGCGCCAGCGATTGGGTGAAGACCTCCAGATTATGCAGCGAATTCCTCACCGCCTCCTGATTGTCGGCGACCACCCTGTTGATGTTCTGCAGGGTGCCGCGGATCGCCTCGGTCACGTCCTGCAACCGGTTCGGATCGGCGGTCAGCACGGGAACGCCGTCCTCGTCGAGGGGAACCGGCGGGGCGGCCTCGTCGCCGCCCTTGAGCGAGATGGCGGCGACACCGGTCAGACCTTGGAACTCCAGGCCGACCATCGTGTCCTTCCGGATCGGAGCATTGTTCTCGACCATCGCCAGCGCCACGATGCGGCGCGGGTTGTCGAGCTTGACCGAGATCACCTCGCCCACTCGAATTCCGTTGAAATTCACGTTGCCGCCGTTGCGCAGGCCTGCGGCAGGCCCCTCGAAGATGATGCGCAGCGGCGCTCGGGTCTTGGTGGTGTGCAGGCTCTGGAACCAGAGCACGAAGCCAAACGCCGCGGCGATCACCGCCAGCGTGAACGATCCGATCAGAACGTAGTTGGCCCGCGTCTCCATCTTCGAGAAACTCCGCCCCTAACCCATCACAGCGCGGGCGCGCTTGCCGTGGAAATATTGCCTCAGCCAGGGATGCTCCGAGGCCTGCATGTCGGCCATCGATCCTGCCGCAATGATCTTGCCATTCCCCAAAACGGCAATACGGTCGCAGGCAGTATAAAGGCTGTCCAGGTCGTGGGTTACCATGAAAACGGTCAGTCCCAAAGTGCGCTGCAGGGTCCGGACCAGCTCGTCGAAGTCGCCGGCGCCGATCGGATCAAGCCCGGAGGTGGGCTCGTCGAGAAAGACCAGCTCCGGATCGAGCGCCAGTGCCCGCGCCAGCGCCACGCGCTTGATCATGCCACCGGACAGCTCCGCCGGAAAGCGGTCCGCGACCTCCGGCCGCAGGCCCACCATGACCAGCTTCGCCACCATGATCTCGTCCAAAAGCCGCTGCGAGACCTTGAGATATTCCCGGACCGGGAACTGGATGTTCTGCCGCACCGTCAGCGAGGAGAACAGCGCACCCTGCTGGAACAGGATGCCCCAGCGCCGCTCCACCCCCCGCCGCGCCGTCGAGTCGGCGGCATCCAGGTCGATGCCGAACACCTCGATGCGGCCGCTGAGCTTCGGCACCAGGCCGATGATGGTGCGCGTCAGCACCGATTTGCCCGCCCCAGAAGGGCCGACGAAGCCCAGGATTTCGCCGCGCTTGACGTCGAGATTGAGCCCGTCGAGCACTTTCGTGGCCCCGAACTGGACGGTGATGTCGCGGACGCGGATGATTGGGTCGGAGGCAGCCGAGACCATCATCATATTCCGATCGCGGCGAAGAAGATCGCGAACACGCCATCCATCACGATAACGAAGAAGATGCCCTTCACCACCGAGGCGGTGGTGTGCTGACCAAGCGATTCCGCGCTGCCCTGCACCGCAAGCCCCTCGACGCAGGCGACGATGCCGATCACGGCCGCCATCACCGGCGCCTTGATCATGCCGACCGTGAAATGATCGATCGAGATGGCATCACGCAGGCGCAGCAGGAACGCCTCGGGGTCGACGCCGCCATAGAGCCAGGCGACCAGCCCGCCGCCATACAGCGCAGCCATCGCGCCGAGGAACGCCAGAATCGGCATCGCGATGACGAGCGCCAGCATGCGCGGCAGGATCAGCACCTCGATCGGGTCGAAGCCCATGGTGCGCAGCGCATCGATCTCCTCGCGCATCTTCATCGAACCGAGCTCGGCGGTGTAGGCGCTGCCCGAACGCCCCGCGACCATGATCGCGACCAGCAGCACGCCGATCTCGCGCAGCACCAGGACGCCCAGCATGTCGACGACGAAGATGTCGGCGCCGAAGCGGCGGAAGTGGAAGATGCCCTGCTGCGAGATGATGCAGCCGATCAGGAAGGTGATCAGCACGATGATCGGCACGGCCCGCCAGCACACCTGCTCGAGGTGATGCACGGTCGAGGTCAGGCGGAAGCTCCGGGGATGGAGCAGCACACGGACACTCGCCGCCAGCACCGCGCCGAGCATGTCGATCAGGCCGAGGAAGGTGTCGCCAATGGTCGCGACGCTGCGGCCGAGCGTAGCCAGCATGCCCGAAATCGTGACCGACGCCCGCTCTGCCGCCGGCACGGAGTTCACCCGGCGGACCTCGTCGACCAGGCTCGCATAGTTGGTCGACAGCCCCGCAATATTGGTCTCGGCGCGCCCCTGCGCCAGGCTGCGGCGCAATCGCTCGATCAGCCATGCTCCGAAAGTATCGAGCCGGGAGACTTGCGAAACATCGATCAGGATATCAAGACGGCTGCCGGCGAGCTTCTCGGCGTCGGCCACGATCCGCTCGAGCACAGGCGCAAAGGTTGCCGTCCATGGCCCGCCGGCGCACAGCGCGAGCGCATTGCCTCGCGCGATCCGTTCCAATGTCGGGTCCCCGTTCACGTCCACCCGCTCCTGCGCCCAAACCCCCAACGGAGCCCGGTCCCACACTGGCCCTGGCTTGTAAACCCCACCCGCAGCCAGCCATACTTGGTCGCACCCGACAAGCCGGGGGTTCGAGAAAATCGCCAGATTTTAAAATGACTTCCACCGAAATTCCAAAGCTCCTTGTGCGAATCGAGCGGTTTCCGATCGCGGGTGCGTTCACGATCAGCCGCGGTGCCAAGACCGAGGCCGTTACCGTCGTGGCCGAAGCGAGCCGGGACGGCCATATCGGGCGTGGCGAATGTGTCCCCTACCCGCGCTATCGCGAGACACCGGAGGCCACGCTGGCGACGCTCGAGGCGATGCGGGAGGCCGTGGCACGGGGGCTCGACCGGCAAATGTTGCAGGCTGCGCTTCCGGCCGGCGCCGCCCGTAACGCATTGGATTGCGCGCTGATCGACTTGGAGGCCAAGAGCCGCGGCGAGCGGGCATGGACGCTGCTCGGACGCCCCGAGCCCGGGCCCTGCGTGACGGCCTTTACGATCTCGCTGGCCTCATCCGAGACGATGGCCGCGGCCACCGCCAAAGCGGCGCATCGGCCGCTGCTGAAGATCAAGCTCGGCGGCGACGGCGATCAAGCGCGCATCGCCGCCGTCCGCCGCGCCGCGCCCACGTCCGAGTTGATCGTCGACGCCAACGAGGCCTGGACGCCGGCGAACCTGGAGCAGAACCTTGGCGCATGCGCCGAGGCCGGCGTCACCCTGGTCGAGCAGCCGCTGCCTGCGGGCCAGGACGAGATGCTGGCAACCATCCGCCGGCGCATTGCCGTCTGCGCCGACGAGAGCGTCCACGACCGCGCGTCGCTGGAGGGTCTTCGGGCGCGCTATGATGCCGTCAACATCAAGCTCGACAAGACCGGCGGGCTGACCGAGGCGCTCGCGATGGCCGACGCGGCACGTGCGCTCGGCTTCGAGATCATGGTGGGCTGCATGGTCGGCAGCTCGCTGGCGATGGCGCCGGCGATGCTGCTCACGCCGCAGGCCCGTTTCGTCGATCTCGACGGGCCCCTGCTGCTGGCGCACGACCGCGAAGGCGGCCTGCGCTACGAGGGCAGCCTAGTCTATCCGCCGGAACCGGAGCTGTGGGGATGATCGGCCAGACGGCCCCGCGCCGACCACATCACGAGGCCGCCGCACGCCGCGATCACGGCCATGACGTAATAGACGTTCTGCCCGTAGCGGGCGAAGACGACGCCTGAGAGCACATAGCTGCTCCCGGACACAATCCCGCTGCAGGCGGCTAGGTAGCCCTGCCCGCGAGCCGTGACGTGGCCCGGCACCTGATGGACCATCAGGTTCATGATGCCGACCTGGGTCAACCCGAAGGTCAGGCCGTGCATCAGTTGGACCGGCGCGAGGATCGCGATCGGCGGCGCCCACGCCGTGATGGTCCAGCGCGCGGCCGCACAGGCTGCGGCAATGACGACCTGCGTCGCCGGCGCCAGGGTAAAGCGCGGCGAAAGCGCGAACACCACGATCTCGGCAAGCACGCCGAGCGTCCAGAGGCCCGCGATCGTCAGCCCGCCAAAGCCTTCCTGGCGCCAGGCGATGGATGCGACGACATAATAGGCGGAATGGCTGCTCTGGATCAGCGCCGAGGCAACGATGATGGCGAGGAACCCCCGGTCGCGCAGCAGGGCATTGGCGCCATGGAGCGCGGTGGAGCTCGGTTTCAGCGGTCGGAGCGGCCGAAGCCCGAGGCTCGTCAGCGCATTGATCGCCGCCATGCCGGCAATGATCCAGACCAGGTACTGCGCTGCGATGACGTCGATCAGGGCCCCGCACGCCAATGCGCCGAGGACGAACGCCGCCGACCCCCACAGCCGCAGCGGACCATAGTCGAGGCTGTATTGCCTGACGCCGCGCAGCGCATAGGCGTCGGTCAGAGGCACCATCGGCGTCCAGACGCAGCAGGTCACGGCATAAGCGAGGAAAATCGACCACGCCTGGTGCTGCAAGCCGACCACGGCAAGCCCGATCGCGGTCGCAAAGCCCAGCACGATGATGCCGCCGCGCAGTGCCTGGTGCCGCTCGGCAAGTCCGGTCACGAACGGCAAGGTCGTGAACCGCGTGACCGACGGCACTGCCGTGATGATTCCGATCCAGGCTGGATCGACGTCGACCGCCCTGAGCCAGACCGGGAAGAACGGCAGGTGAGTCCCCAACAGCCCGAAGCCGGTGCCATAGACCAGCCCCAGAAAACCCGCGAACCTGCGAGAGGTTAGGCGCGATGCCATGGGGATTTGTGATCCGGAAGCCATCAATTCAATTGCGATTCGGCCAAGTTCGTGGTGATCGTTATCGCAACGCGCTGTGATTTGCGCGGACAGAGTCGTTCATGGTCGACGAAGCATTTGCCCTCTCGCCGATTTCCGCCCGCCCGGTGCAGCCCGGCGAGGCGGATTACGATGCGATTCGCGATGCCTTCATGGAGACGTCGCGCGGCCGCTGGTTCCTCGGCGAGTACGCCAAGCGCAATCGCAACGCCGACACGCGCATGGTGCTGGATGCGGTGGCGCGGATCGAGGAGACGCTGGCGTCGCAGCGTCAGTCGGTCACCGACCAGCAGCTTGGCGATATGCTGGCTGCCATCCGCAACGCCGTCAGCGACGCCGAGCAGGCGACCGCTACGGCGCTCGACGGCCTCAAGGTCGAGGAAAGCCTGACGCCGATTCATCGCGGCGTCCGTATCATCAAGGAAATCTCCTGGCGCTGGCGCGAGATCGGCGCCGACGGCCGGATCTGCGACCTGATCGATTCGCAGGTCGGCGCGATCGAGGCCGCCTGCGGCCAGATCGCGGATGTCGATCCCCGCACGGCGCTGAGCACCGCCTTCGACTTGATCAAGGCCCGGATCGACGCCTTCGGCGATGGCGCCGACACGGCTCCGCCGGTCGGAGAGGCTGCCGACTCCATGCCGGCCGCAGGTGCGGATGAAGCCCCCGTTGCCGGTCCGGCCGAGCCGGCGCATTCGGTCGCAACGGAGCTCCAGGCGACTTCCCCTGCCGAAGATGTGGTGACGGCAGCCGAGACGGTCGTGACCGCAGCAGTCGCCACGGAGACCGGCGATCCCGCAGGCCGACCAGACGTGCCGGCAGCAGCGGCCACCGTCGACATGGAGTTCGTCAGAGCGCCGGAAGATCCGGCCGCCAGCCCTGCTGAAGCGCCGGTCGGGCCGGCCGACATGGCGGTTATCGAACTGGTCGAGGCGCCGGTTGAAATCGGGCTTGAACTGAAGCGTGAAACCGCCCTCGAAGGGCACGCCGAAGACGACATCATTGTCAAGCAGGCCCCCGCGGAGCTTTCGGGGGATGCAGATGAAGCGCATGACGACGCCGTGCTGAAGCTGGTCGCGATCGAAATGGCCGCGTCCGACTCCGACGATGTCGACTTCCGCTCGTCGCAGGATGACGACATCTACGTCGCGCGTCCCCTGATCGAGCCCATGCTGGTCGCAGAGGAGCCCGAATCTGCGGCGCCGTCACTCGCCGTCCTGCCGCGCGTCGTGCCCGAACCCGCGCCGAAGCCCGCTCCCGTCCCTGACGCTGTTCCCGAGACTCCCGCTCAAATCGCGCCGGCCCCCGCAGTTGAAGCCGTACGCACCCCTGTCCCGGCACCCCGGGCCGCGCCTGAGCCGTCGCTCGGCTCGACCATCCTGGCCAACGGCTTCCTGCAGCCATCGAGGAATCCAGCGAACGATCCGCTGGCGCCGATCCGCCGCATGAGCCAGGCCGAGAAGATCGCGCTCTTCTCCTGATCGCGGCACGGCTCGCTTCCAAGGAAGCCCGGCTCATGCGCTGCGTTCCTCGATTAACAAAATATCAACACCTCTTAAAACGGATTTAACATCGCCGCATTTTGCCTTGATCCAGACTCAGAAGACTCAACAACGCACCGCAAAGCAGCCCAAAGGGGGCCGCCGATTCCGCATATGACGGCGTGCAACACGATCGGGCTTCGTGAGTAGGACGGCCCAGCTTCAATCAAGAGTTGGTCGATAGCGCGTCGCCCGATCCTGCAGCGTGCAGTGATGGTAGGGATAGGGTTGTAATGGCTAACGAAGCGTTTGCGCTCTCGCCGATCGCCGCGCGTTCGGTGCAGCCGGGCGAAGCGGACTACGAAGCGATCCGGGACGCCTTCATGGAAACGGCCCGTGGCCGCTGGTTCCTCGGCGAATATGCCCAGCGCAACCGCAACGCCGACACGCTGATGGTGATCAGCGCCATCGCGCGCATCGAAGCGACGCTGACGTCGCAGCAACCGTCCAACACGGATGCCGACCGTCGCCTCGCGCAGGCGCTCGACACGATCGGAGATGCGGTCGAGCAGGCCGCAGCGACGGTGCGCGACAGCCTCCAGCTCGAGCAGCGGCTGGCCCCGATCCGCAAGGGCGCCCGCGTCATCCGCGAAATTTCCTGGCGCTGGCGCGAGATCGGTGCCGACGGACGGATCTGCGACCTGATCGAATGTCAGGTCAACGTCATCGAGACCATCTGCGACCAGATTGCCGGCGTCGACGCGGGCGCAGCGCTCAACGCCGCGTTCAATCTGATCAAGACCAGCATCGACGGGTTGCGGGCGGGCGATCGGAAAGCCCCGTTCCCCACGGCCGACGTCCCTGCCCCACAGCCGCCGTCGGACAGTGCGGCCGCCGCTGAGCGCACCGACGACGAAGCCGCGATGGAACGCGTCGCGGCGGAGATGGCCGCCATCGATCCGGACGAGGTCAAGCGACACCAGTCGCTGCTGGACGACGGCGGCTTCTACATCACGCGCCCGAGACCAAGGCCGACGCTCGTGGTTGGGCTGGCCAATGAGCCGGACATCATGTCCTCGCTGCACCGTCTGCCGCGGGTCGAGCCCACGCCTGCGTCCCGGCCCGCAGCCATGCCCTCCATGTCGACGACGGAAGATGCTCTCGAAACGATCCGGCACATGAGTTTGATGGAGAAGATCGACTTCTTCTCCTGATCGTCGGCCGCCGCGATCGTGACTGACATCACGTACGCCGAATGGACTCCCGACTAGCGTCGCCCGCGGAATCTCTGTCGAGGTTTGCGTGGGGAGGACGTCATGTCCCGTTTCAAAACATTGCTTCACGGCCTTGCTCTGCTGGCTGGCCTGGGTGCATTTGGCCCGGTCTTCGCGCAAGGTGCGAACCCCGAGACCGCCATCACCGAGCCGCCGCCGCCACGCGCGCTGGCCGAGCCATCGACCACGGTGGTGGCCACCAATTCCGAAACACCGGCAACGCCGCGCGGGCCTGAACAGCGGGTCGCGCTGGTGATCGGCAATTCGCACTACCGGAACGCGGCGCCGCTCCCCAACCCCGACAACGACGCGCAGTCGATGGCCGAGTTCCTGGGCTCGGCCGGGTTCGATGTCATTGCTGCGACCGATCTGACGCAGAGCGACATGATCAAGGTGGTACAGCAGTTCACCGACCGCGTCGCCTCCCGCGGGCCGAACACGGTCGCCATGATCTATTATGCCGGGCACGGCGTGCAGCTCGCCGGCGAGAACTACCTGATCCCGGTCGATGCGCGGATCTCGGCGCCGTCCGACCTGCTCGACAACTCGGTCCGGCTCGTCGACCTGATGGCGACGCTGGAAACGATCCCGAGCCGGCTGCGCATCGTCGTGCTCGATGCCTGCCGCAACAATCCGTTCCCGACCGTCAACGACGCCGGCCGGGGGCTCGCCATCGTCGATGCCCCGAACGGCTCGATCGTCGGCTACTCGACCGCGCCAGGCGAGGAGGCGCTCGACGGCGTCGCCGACCACAGCCCCTACACCGCGGCGTTTCTGAAGCTCGCGCGCGAGCCCAACCAGCCGATCGAGCAGTTGTTCAAGCGCGTCCGCCTCGAAGTGAACCAGGCCACCGGCGGCCAGCAGACGCCGTGGGAGAGCTCCTCGCTCACCAGCGAATTCTACTTCTTCGGCGACACCGCGGTCGCCGCCGGCCGCGCCCCGGCCAACGCCCCCGTGGTCCAGCTCGCCGCCAACCTGCCCAGCCGCTCGATGCGCCAGGCCTATGATTTCGTCGTCTCCGAGGGCTCGCCGGAATACTATCAGGAGTTCATCCGGATGTTTCCGGACGATCCCCTGTGCGATCGCATCCGTCGTCTCCTTGCCAATCTCCTGGAAGAGACCGCCTGGCATCACGCGGTGCAGGTGAACTCGCCGCTCGCCTACAAGGCGTTCTCCGACAGCTACGGCAAGAGCGTCTACGGCCCAGTCGCGCTGAGGCTCGCCGCGCAGCCCAAGCCGGTGTCGATCGTCCAGCCGACCCGCCTGCTCGTGCCGCCGAGCTTCAAGCTGCACGACGAGCCGACGCGGATCGTCTCGCTGCCCGCCGGACCGCACCCGACGATACCCGCGACTGGCGGCAAACACATCGCCGACTTTCCCGCCAACCATCACGAGAAATTCCGCAACGACCTCCGGCGCTCCGATCTTCACCAGTTCCACCGCCCCGCGCCGGCCTTCCGGCCGCATCCCCAGACCTTCGCACGCGGTCAGATGGGCGGCGGCATGAGCAACTTCAATTCCCACTTCGCCAGCCCCCGCTTCGCGGTGGGCGGTCACGGCGGCGGGTTCAGGCACTGATCGCGCGCGTCACGCCACCAGTTTCGCGTAGAGATCGGCGTCGACATTGCCGCCGGAGAGCACGATCACGACATTCTTGTCCCTGGTGTCGATGCGGCCGGCGAGCAGCGCGGCGAGCCCGACCGCCCCGCCCGGCTCGACCACGAGCTTCAGCTCGCGGAAGGCGAACGCCACCGCGGCCCCGACCTCCTCGTCGGTTGCCGTCACGCCATGGGACAGCAGCCGCCTGTTGATCGCGAAGGTGATCTCGCCCGGCGTCAAGGCCATCAACGCGTCGCAGATGGTGCGGCCGCCTCCGGCACCATGGGCCTCGCGCCTCCCGGCAACCAGCGAACGGCCGTGATCGTCAAACCCTTCCGGCTCGGCTACGATCAGGGTGGCGCGCGGAAACCGCGCCTTCACCGCGGTCGCGACGCCCGCGATCAGGCCGCCGCCGGAGGCCGGCGCCACCACGACGTCAGGCGCGAGGCCGAGCCCGGCCATGTCCTCGGCGATCTCGCGGCCCGCAGTGCCCTGTCCCGCGATCACATGGGGATCGTCATAGGGCTTCACCAGCGTCGCGCCGCGGGGACCGGCGATATCGCGCGCGATCTGCTCGCGGTCCTCGCGGTGGCGGTCGTAGAGCACCACCTCTGCGCCAAAAGCCTTGGTGCGCTCGCGCTTGGAGGCCGGCGCATCCTTGGGCATCACGATGGTCGCACGCATGTTGAGGATTTTCGCCGCCGCCGCCACGCCTTGCGCATGGTTGCCGGAGGAGAACGCGACCACGCCGCCACCGCGCTGCTCCTGCGGGATCGACGACAGCTTGTTGAAGGCACCGCGGAACTTGAACGAGCCGGTCCGCTGCAGCATCTCGGGCTTGAGAAAGACGCGGGTGCCGATGCGCTCGTTGAGCACGGGCGGAGACAATAGCGGCGTGCGCACCGCGAACGGCGCGACCGTGCGCGCGGCCGCCTCGATGTCCGTCGGGCCGATGGGAAGGTCTGAGATGATGTGGGTCATCCCGGCTTTTTATCGCGTCAGCTCACATGCGGGCAAGCCAGACCCGCGGCGCGATCATGGTCCTGGGCGGCCATTTCGGCCGGCCCGTCCGCGACACCAGGTGCCGAAAAGATGGCCATGTTGTCGAGAAACGCACGCGCGGAGGCCTCCCAGGTATGCCCAGCCGCGAATTCGACGCAGGCCCGCCGCGGAATTTCGAGCGCCGCCAGGCAGGCCTCGCGCAGATCTTCCGAAAGCACCCCGACCGCCGCATCGCCGATGACATCGCGCGGGCCCGCCACCGGAAACGCGGCGACCGGCAGCCCGCTCGCCAGCGCTTCCAGAAGAACGAGGCCGAACGTGTCGGTCCGGCTCGGAAACACGAAGACGTCGGCCGAGGCATAGACCGATGCCAGCGCCTCGCCCTGCAAGGCGCCGAGAAACACGGCGTCAGGAAAGCGCCGCTCCAGCGCCGCGCGTGCCGGCCCATCCCCGACGATCACCTTGGTCCCCGGCAGATCGAGCGCAAGGAACGCCTCGAGGTTCTTCTCCACCGCGACCCGGCCGACGCAGAGGAAGATCGGATCGGGCAGGCAGAGATCGACGGGACGTGGACGGAACAGGGCGGTATCAACCCCGCGCGGCCACAGCACGACATTCGGAAAGCCGCGGGCGCGCAACTCCTCGGCCAGCGCCGGCGTTGCCGCCATCACGGCTTTGCTCTCGCGGTGAAACCAGCGCAACGTCGCCCACACCCAGGACTCCGGCACCGGGGCGCGCGCGGACACGTATTCGGGAAAGCGGGTATGGAAGCTCGTGGTGAATGGCAGGCCGTGCTTGCGGCAATAACGGCGGACCAGGAAGCCGATCGGCCCCTCGGTCGCGATGTGGATGCTGTCGGGACAGGCCTGTGCGATCAGCCGCGCCACTTTCCCCGGCCAGGGCAGAGCGAGGCGCAGATCGCGATAGCTCGGCATCGCGACGGTCCGGAAGGAGTCCGGCGTGAGGAACGAAACCTCGGAGCCGAGCGCAGTCACCGCGTCGGCCATCATCGCCAGCGTCCGCACCACCCCATTGACCTGGGGATGCCATGCGTCGGTAGCGACCAGGATTCTCATGAAACATCCATCACGCTGCGTGCTCGGCCACCCGCGGCGAGATCGGCGCGAGCCGCGGCGCCAGATCGGCCCAGGTGATGATCTCGAACCTGCCGTCTTCGTGCTCGACGAGCGCCGTGCAACTCTCCACCCAATCGCCGCAGTTCATGTAGCGGATGCCCTGCTCGTCGCGGATCACGGCATAGTGGATGTGGCCGCAGATCACGCCGTCGGCACCGTGCCGCCGCGCCTCGGCGGCGAGCGCGGTCTCGAACGCGCCGATGTAGTTCACCGCGTTCTTGACCTTCTGCTTGGCCCATTGCGACAGCGACCAGTAGCGCACGCCGAACATGCGCCGGAAGAAATTGACCAGACGG